>CAJWOS010000682.1 GCA_913044235.1 uncultured Pseudomonadota bacterium | reverse complement strand
GGCCTATGGTGCCGACCCTTGCGAGCTGCCGACCGACCTCGCCATCCAGGCCGAACAGGCGGTCATCGAAGCTCGGTTTGACGACATGAACGCCCTCTTACCAAGATTCGAAGCCAGCCTCTCGTGCGCACCTGCCGTCGACCCGCTCACATTGGCGGCCTTCTTCCGCGCGGAAGGGGCCTGGTTCCACCTCACCCAGCTCCCCGACGAGGCTCACCTCGCGTTTCAGTCAGCGGCCCGGCTCGCTCCGAGTGCGTGGACCCCCGCCTTCGGGGAAGAACTGCGGGCCGTCTTCCAACGCGCCGCAGCCCAGCCAGTCACCGGCGAGGGCTCGATTCGACTGGAGCCACCTCCCGCCGACCCGCACCTCATGGTGTACATCAATGGTGCCCCCAGCACCGCCCCAACCCAGCTCAGCGCCGGGCTACACGCCCTCCAGCTCATCCGCAGTACGGATGCGCCAGTCCAAGGCGAGACCGCTCGCTTCGGTACAATCGTGGCCGTCTTCCCAGACGAAGACATTCGAGTCAATCCAGGTGTTCTGCCCATCGAAACCCCTCGGCTCGAAGTGATCCAGCGCACTCGGGGCCCCATCTGGTTGCTCGCCTCCGCCGGAGGTGCCTGGCTGGTGTCCGGCGTCACAGCGGCCGTCGCACTGAACCAACCGAATGTGGCCCAAGAGGCGCAGACCCTGGCCGAGGTGAACCGGTCCGAACAGCGGCAGCGCCGGATGGCGGTCACGTCGTACAGCCTGTTCGGGGCTGGAGCCGTTGCGACCGGTTTGTACTTCGCCTGGTGACCGCTCAAGGCACACCTGGTCGATTCTGTGCCCAATCGGCTTCCATGTCCACTCCTACGCGGATAGGTACACTCTCACTGCGCGTCGTACTGCCGCATCCAACGTTTCTTCCTACCGGACTGGGAGGCCCTCGTGGCCCAACCGCAAGAGACCGCAATCTTGCAGCTCGCCGCTGCACTCGACGCCCTTGGCTTCTCAAACGATCCCGAAATGGACACCACGGCAGAGCGGATTGTCGAGTTTCTCGGCGAGTTCAAGGTTCAGGCGCCGCCAACCACCAAGCCTCTGAGCACTCGCTCGGAGAACCCTGTGGTCGTCCGCGATCTTCAATATCACTCACTCTGCGCCCACCACCTCTTGCCGTTCTTTGGCACCTGCTCCATCGCGTACCGACCCAACGGTGGCATCGCCGGACTGGGCTGGTTCCCCCGGCTCGTCGAGAGCCTCGCTCGTCGGCCGCAGCTGCAGGAACGACTCGTGGAGCAGATCGCCGATGCCGTGTTTGAGACCTTGGCCCCGCACTCGGTGGCGGTCTACATGAGCGCACGACAGATGTGCGTAGAGATGCGTGGCGCTCGGGCCACCGGGGAGTTCGAGGTCATGGCGACCGCCGGCGCGCCAGATGCCGAGCTCGCCAACCTGGTCCGACCACGCTGAGCACTACCCCAGCTCGCACAAGTGGATGTACCGGTTGCCCTGGATCGGAATCCGGCCGAGTACTCGCGTCCGCGCAGACGCACGTGCGGCCGCGACCTCGGTGAGCAAGAGGCGATCGCGGTGTGCGCTCAGGTTCATCAGCCAGCGGGCGAGGTAGAAGGGCCCCGACAGCTCCCATCCCTCCGATGGACGTCGTGTGTCGGCATGGATGCGCGCGACACCCGGTGCCAAGCCCGCGCTCATTCGAAAGCCTGCCTGACGAGCATCTTTGCCCATCTCGCGGGCAGACTCAACCGCCTTCTCCACGACAGGACGCAGCCCTGCGCGGGCAGTCCAGACCACCAGCAGTGTGCCGTTTTCGTGTTCCCAGACCTCCGCCCCGGCTGCGTCGACGCGGGCCATCCAGTGGCTCGCGAGGTCATCGAGGCTTGCTTTGGGAGCGGCCAGGGAGCGTGGCGGTGGGGACGCCTCAACCGCAAGGACCACCACGGCCGTGGGCGGTGCCACCGATGCGCCGCGTCGAGTGGCCGACGAGTTCGTGCGGTCTCCACCACTGGCACCAGGGTCGGCCTCCAGCGTGCTTTTCAGGAACGCGGCAAGATCGTGGTTGGTCGCCCGATGGCCTTCGCGCACCATCAGCCCGGACAACAACTCCAGCATCTGGCCGGCGGTCTGAAACCGATCCCGCGCGCGCCGCGAGAGCGCTTTGAGCAGAAGTGCCTCAAGGTCTTCGCTGATCTCCGGCCGCCATGCCCGCGGTGAAGAGACTTCCGCTCGGCGGACACGGTCGAGGGTCTGCTCGCGGCTCTTCGCCTTGAACAGTCGTCGTCCTGTGAGCATCTCATACAGGACGATGCCGATGCTGAAGAGATCGGTGCGCCGATCGAGCGCGCGCCCTTCGACCTGTTCGGGACTCATGTAGGCGTGCTTGCCACGCACCACATGATGCAGCGACTTGGCCTGGAATGCCGCACGCGAGATCCCGAAGTCGGTGATCTTCACTTCTCCGGCGTAGGACACCAAAATGTTCTGGGGAGAAATGTCGCAGTGCACGATGTCGAGTGGTCGACCATCTTCTCCCGCACGGTCATGCGCGAAATCGAGGGCCTTGAGCACCTCTGCGATCACAAAGAGCGCCAGCGGAATGGGCAGTGGCCCCCGACCGCTGGACTGTCCGAGGAGCCTCGCAAGGTCGAGGCCATGCACATACTCCATCGCCATGAAGTAGTGACCGTCGGCCTGCCCGAGGTCGAACACCTGAACGATGTTGACATGCAGCAGCTGTACAGCGATCCGAGCCTCATCAATGAAGAGCTCGATAAACTCGTCGTCTTCAGCAAGGTTGCGAAGGATCTTTTTGATGACGAGAATCTTTTCGAAGCCCGCCATGCCGTAGGCACGCGCGCGCCAGACTTCAGCCATGCCCCCCGTCGCGATCCGCTCTAGGAGGTGGTAGTTGCCGAAAACCTCGGGACTTGCCGAGCTCACGCGCTCAGCCTCCTGGCAAAATGCACGGCCTGCGCCGGCGTGGAGCGGCACTCAACATACCACGTTGGCACAGAAGTCTCGAAAGGGCCTCAGCATTTCTGTCCAGGGTCCGTTCTCCGAAATGAACCCTTTCTGAGCGCAGCGCACGCATGCGACCGACCCACACCACCCCCTTAGGGGCCTACATCCCACGGCTCGTCGAGCTGGGCGGTCGCGGTGCTGGGCCTCCCTGCTCGACCCCACATCGTGAAAGTGTACTGAGCACGGTCCTCTTCGCCGACCTTA
>CAJWOS010000681.1 GCA_913044235.1 uncultured Pseudomonadota bacterium | reverse complement strand
GCCGTCTCCGCCGTCTCCGCCGTCTCCGCCGTCTCCGCCGTCTCCGCCGTCTCCGCCGTCTCCATCGTCGTCGCCTCCGGCGCAGTCGGGCGCGCCGGCACAGTCTGGGTCATCGCAGTCGAAGAGCCTGTCGCGATCGTTGTCGACGGCATCCGAACACTCGCCGGCAACGTCGCCCTCGAAGTCGACGGCTGCTGTTGTACCGGCATCCTCGTCTTTGGAGGAGGAGTCGCTGTCACAGCCAATGAGCTGGAGTACAGCCGGTACGAAAAGCAACACGGTACGGAAGCAGCGCATGTACAGCTCCTGGGGTGGCTTTGCGGAAGCACCGAGGAGGGGTAATGTCTCTGAAAGTATCCATCAAGAGCATGGAAGCGTGCGTGAGAGGCTGTCTGGGATAAATGCGGGGACCCGAGAGCAAGGTCCATGGTCAATCCTCCACTCGAATACCGAGACTTCCGCGGTGCCCCCGATGCCCGCGCCCGCCTCGCTCGCTTGGTCGCGATGGGAGAGTCGCTACCGCTCGATGAGGCCGCGCTGATGGTGGCATTGGATGAGCGCGCCGACGTGGACCTGGACGCAGCACGGCGCATGCTCGACCAATTTGCCAGTCGCATCCACCTGCGCTCGGACGCTCCGTTGCAGGAGTCTGTGGCTCGAGTCGCCATCAACTTGTTCGGTGAGGGACGGCTCCAGGGCGACGTCGATACCTACGACGACCCGCAGAACTCGGATCTTCCGCAGGTGCTTGAGCGCAAGCGCGGACTGCCCATCCTGCTGTCCATCGTAATGCTCGGCGTGGCTCGACGGCTCCAGCTTCCCCTGGCCGGCGTGAGCTTCCCCGGACACTTTCTCGTGGGTCCCACGCCGGGCGCTCTCGCGGCTGCGGGTCTCGAGCCGGTGCGGTCGTTTTGGATCGATCCGTTTCATGGCGGACGCATGCTCGGTGAGCTCGACCTCAAGCGCGGGCTGCAGCGAAACTTTCCGCAGGCACCGGAGCCCACTGCCGAAGATTGGGCCATCATGACCGGACCGGCCGACCCTCGACAGGTCTTGGTGCGGGTGAACCAGAACCTCAAGCGTTCCTGGGCACAGCGAAAGGAGCCACACGGAACCCTTCGCGCCATCGACCGCATCTTGATGCTTCAGCCTCGTGCTTGGAATCAACATCGCGACCGGGGCTTGCTTCTCGCTCGGCTGGGCGACCTGCCGGCAGCGGAAGAGTCGCTGATGACCTACCTGGCGCAGGTGCCGGATGCGACGGACGGCCCTCGCATCTCGATGATCCTCTCGTCGATTCGCCTGGGTCTATAGGACCAGGCACTCAGCCGGGAAAGAAGGGCAGCGGCTTGCCGTCACCGCCTTCCATGGATGGATGTGGCGGACGGTAGTGCTGGGGAATGACGTCTCTGGCGCGCTTTTCGATGTTGCGAAGCGTAGACTCGAGCGTGGCCTTCACATACTGCAGCATCATGCCTTCAGGGATGTTGCCCCCCACTCGGGTGGCCGCATGGTAGGCGAAGATCGAGGTGCCATCAGGGAGAGCTATCGCAACCCATGCACCCATGTTGGTGGGGGTCTCGATGGCGTTTTCCCACATTCGCAGGTTGGTCTCGGGCACCTTTCCGGCTTCCACCTTCGTGCGCGCTGCCGCCACTCCCCCGGGCACCAGCACCCAAGGGTGTTCCCACGCCCGGCCTTTGGTCCGGGCGGCAAGAGCGTGGTTGTTCCAGACGTCCACCACGTAGTGTCGGTCGGAGAAGGGCCGCGGGAGGTCGACCAGGCCGTACCATCGGTGCTTGCCGGGGTTGGGGCTGTCGAGCTGGAGCTCGTGGACGGTGCTGTTTTGCACGAAGTGGAGATCTTGGCATGACACCCACATGGTGTCGCGAGAGAGGTCGGTGAGCACGAACCCGGTGGCCCGTCGGGAGCCCGAGCCGTCGGGCGCCTCGTCCACCACTTTCACGACTTCTCCGGCCAGCAGTCGCTTGCGTTGTGCTTCCGTGAGCGTGGGAATCGTGTAGTGGGCGCTCTGGTTGAACTCGGTCAGGGCGGTGCTGATGTCGGCATCAGATGCTGCCGCAGCCGGCAGGATGGGCGCCACCCAGGCGAGTGCGGCGCCCAGCAGTCGGTGGTGGACCGGGAGTGTGTGCTTGGTAGATACGAGATGGGTATGCATAGGGGCTGGTAGCGCGTCGGCTCGAACACGGCAGCCGTCCACGAGGATGTGCGTGACGGAACCCCGGCAGGCCTCCGAGCGCTGAAGTCGGTCCTCGATGCGAAACGGGGTTGCCGGATTGCCGATAGGAGGCCATGCAAAGAGCATGGATCCCGTCCTCATCTTTTCGCTGGTGATGATCGCGCTTGTGGCGGTCAAGTTCCGCTCGTTCAAGTTGTGGGACGAGCTCACCGAGCTGATTTACACGCAGCATCGCACCCAGTGGGACACCCTCGGGCAGCCGCTCGGGTACTTCTGGCGCCCCGACGAAAAGGGCATCAGCACCTTTGGAGGCATGACGGCGCGGCGCAAGCTCACCTCGGCATGGCTGTCGGAGACGCCCGAATGGATGGCCGAAGATGGCCCTGAGCGGGTGAAGCTCACCGCGTGGCGGGTCACGTTCTGGACGAGCTGGGGTGGCATCGCGCTCGTGGGAGCGGGCCTGTTCGTGTGGCAGATGGTGGGCTAGCGCGGTCGACTGGGGTGTGTGCTCGGCGACGGCGTTTGGGAAAGCCGCCCGGCAAGGGTCTTCCAGGGTCGCGTCATGGCTGCTTGATGGGCTGCTTCGAAGCGGTTCGGATCGCGCTGGGCGAGAACGGCAAGGCGGCCACGGGGTCGACTATTGACCTCCAACACCCACGGGCGGAGCGCGTGGTCCAAGGCCAGATCCACGCCCAGCTCCAGCGCGATGCCCCCTGGGTCGGGTGCATGGGCCAGGGTGGCGCACACGTGCAGGACCATGGCTCGGACTTCATCGAGAACCACCGCGCTCAAGATATCTTCGGCGGGAAGTACCTGTGCTCCTCGGGCAGCGTTGACCACCCGGTCCGACCGACTCTGTCGCAGTACCGGCGGCAGCAGGTGCCAACCGGCGTCTTGAGGAGCGCCGGCGGTGCGCTGGGCCAGCACCCGAAGTACGCGGCCGGACCATCCAGGGGTTGGGCGCACGGGCCACTGCAGGAGGGTGGGATCTTCGGTACCATCCACCACCGAGGGCAGTTAGTGGGGCACGGGCTCGC
>CAJWOS010000680.1 GCA_913044235.1 uncultured Pseudomonadota bacterium | reverse complement strand
GCACGAATTTCAGGCTCAGCAGTTGATGGCCCAGCAGTTGATGGCTCCGCAAGGCTTGCTGGATCATTTGCCGTCTCGGGCGCTGGCTGGAGTTCAGGCAGGCGCGTCGTCGGCTGCGGCCGCTGTGGCCTCGGCATCGTCGAGGTATTCGGTGAATAGCGCAGGGGAGCGTACCTCCAGCTCGCCGTCTTCGGCCACCCGAAGCTCGACCCCGTCCAGCGCTCGACCCACCGATCCGGGGCGAGACTCGGTGAGTGGGACCGCGGTGGCGGGCGCGCAGGTCTCGGTGAGACCCCAGCCTTCTCGCACGGCGATTCCGCAGCCTTCGAACCAGGCTGCCAGTCGGCGGTCAAGGGGGGCGCTGCCACTGGCGATCACGCGAAGGTGTCCACCGAGTCCGCTGCGAACACGCTTGAGGACCAGCCGATCCGCGAGGGAGTGTCGGGCGCGACTCCGGAAGGTGGAGGCGCGGGGCTGCTCGGCTACGGCAGATGCCCAGTCGAAGAGGGAGCCAGCACTGCGTTCAACGGCCCGCGCTCGGGCTTGCTGTCGAATCTTCTCAAGCACCCTTGGCACGGCGATGAGAATGTGTGGCCGTGCTTGGCGAATGGTCTCGGGAAGGCTCTCGATGTCCGGCGCGTACCATCCTTCCACGCCGTCCACGAGGCCGCGGTAGGTCGCAAAGCGCTGCAACACATGAGCCATCGGGAGGAAGACCACACTGCGATCGCCCGGTCGGGTGGGTACGGCGTTGCGAGACTCGCAGACGACATGGTGGAAGGCCGCGTGGGAAAGCACAACGCCCTTGGAGTCGCCTGTGGTGCCTGATGTGTAGACAATCGCAGCTGGCTGTGCGGGATCGATGGCCGCGATCTGGGCGTGGAGCCAGGAGCTGGAGCACTCGGAGGGGCGCAGCGGCTCGACTGCTCCCCCCGAATGAAACACCTGCGCGCCGAGCGGGACCGACTCGATCACGTCGCGGTATCGTTCCCACATGGCGTCGTTCTCGAAGATCACCAACCGCGCGGAGCAATGCTTGAGCAGTCCACCGAGCTTGCGCGGGGGAAGCGTGGTGTAGAGGCCCACAGTGACACCGCCGATCGACATCACGGCCAAGTCTGTTGCCGCCCACAAATGAGAGGTCTCCGCCACGATCGCCACCCGGTCGCCCGAGCGCACGCCCAGAGCGTGCAGGCGCCGAGCGAGTCCTGCCACCTGATGCAGGGCCGAATCCACGCGAATGGTGCACCACTCAGGATGGTCGGGGTGGGCGGTACCTCCCGGAAGGGAGGCCTGCATCGACAACGGCACCATGCACAGCACGGCATCAGGCTCTCGAGCCGCGCGCTCGAGCAGAAAAGACGGGACCGGCTTGGGCGATGCTGCAGACATCGAGGGCCCGGTATCCTGTCGGGTCTGGGCCGGACCGGCCGCGCTGTGGCGTTTGTTTGGTAGCTGCCTGGCGGATCTTGGCCTGGGTGGCTCCGAAAACCCTTGGACATCATGGATGCGGGCGGTGATGTTGACCCATCCAAACCCTGCCGGTCTCTATCGACCGCGCCATCTGCCGCTTCGAGTTGCCATGCGCTGCGAACACCATCCCGGATGTCCAGGCTGTCCCCAGTTGGGCCGGTCCGACGATGCACAGCTGGCGACCAAAGCGGGTCGGCTGCAGCGTGCGCTGGGCCGATATCCGCACCTGCTCGCGGGCGTTGACCCCGGTGGGCTGCGGGTTCGACCCGCCACTCGGGTGGAGGGATATCGACATCGCCTCAAGCTTCCGGTGGAGCGGTCTCCGGGTGGCACGCGCATCGGGCTTCGGCATCCGAGCTCGGGTCGAATCGTACACACCCCGGACTGTCCGGTGCTCGCGCCCGGCCTTCGGCAGGCCACTCCGGCCATTTTGCGGTGGCTGGACGCACGGCGGGGTGTGCATTCCCTCGACCTGCGGGTGTCCAATCACTCTGGGCAGCTGCAAGCGGTCCTGGCCTGCCGGGGCGGTGAGCTCGACGGTGGTGCACGCGCTGCCCGGGCCCTGATCCGTGCGGTTCCTGGACTGGTGAGTGTAGCGGTCAGCCGTGCAGACAAGGCAGGAAAGCGTGTGATGGGCGCGGCCCCGAGGGTGGTGGCTGGCCGCCAGCGGCTGGTGGAGCGAATCGGCGAGACCGAGCTCTACATGCATCCCGGTGCGTTCTTTCAGGTGGATCCGGACAACGCACGGCAGCTGCACCACATGGTAGCCGAGGCGGTGGGCGACGCGCGGCGGGTACTCGACCTCTATGCAGGCGTGGGCGCCTACGGACGGATGTTGGCGCGCGATCCGGGACGCCGGGTGGTGTCCGTGGAAGAGGTTCCCGCCGCGGTTCGGTCCGCCCGAGAGGGAGCACCTCGGAACCTTCGGGTGGTGGAAGGGCGTGTCGAAGATGTGCTGGACCGACCCGAGCTTGTGTCGGGTTCCGAGGTCGCCATCTTGAATCCCGCGAGACGCGGAGCACTACCCTCTGTGCTTGCCGCCATGGCGCGTCGGGTGCGACGCATCGTGTATGTCTCCTGCGGGCCTGAGGCTCTCGGTAGAGACCTCGACGTTCTTGCAGCCCACGGGATGAAGGTGGTGGGACTCGACGCGCTCGATCTCTTTCCGCAGACCGCGGAGGTGGAAACCGTGGCGGTCTTGGAGCGTGCTTCTCCTCTGGACCGGTGGGCGACAGCGGGCGGATTTGCCACCCATCCTTGGGGGGCTCGGCCGTCGGGGGCGCTGGGCCGAGCAGAAGAGCTGGTGGTCTTGGTCATCGGCGACCCAGGGGCCCGAGGAGAACTGCGAGGGGCGTCGTGGCAGCGTCTGGGTTTGGTGGCAGGCCATGGCCTGCTGTCGATTCGGCTGAGCGGTCCTCCTCAGCCGGCACTTGCAGCGTTGGCCCGCGCCGGTCATCCGCTGGCAGGAGCCCACGGACCCACGCGCCGGTTTTTCGAGGAAAAAGCCGGCCTGCTCCGGCCATTTGTCCACATCGCGCGGGCCGGCCGAGCGAGAGCAACGCTGCATGGAGATCTGCACACCGCCCTTGATCTGCTGGGGGCTCCGGTCGCGGTCCAGAAGCGGGCTGGAGCGCGCGCGGAAGCACCGGTTCCCGGACTCAGAAGCCGGTCGGCGACAAGACCTGCACCTCGCCCGCGAGGGTCTGGCCGAAAGGGGCGAGGGCGGGGCCGGCGAAGATGATCTCGGCATGGCCGTCTGCGTCGAGGTCGGGA
>CAJWOS010000679.1 GCA_913044235.1 uncultured Pseudomonadota bacterium | reverse complement strand
GGCGATGGGCCGCATTTCGTTGGGGTCGCGGTCGGCCTGCTGGACCATGTGGTTGCCGAATCGAGCAGCATCGGCCCGGTCGTCCATGCGGACCGTGAGCTCACCGTTTCCGAAAAAGACAAAGCCCACTTCGCGAGAGGGGATGTCCTTCTTCCCAGACAGGACCGGTACGATGATGCCGTCTTCGAAGACGGCTCGGCAGACGCCATCCTCGAACAGGGTGCCGTCGACCAGACGCGCGTCGTCGGCGAGGCGAAGGTTCCCGTAGGACTTCAGGTGCTGAGCGAGCTCCCCGCTGGACTGGACGGCCGCGATGTCGGGCAGGGTGGCCTCGAGGTCTTCCGCTTGCACGAAGAGGTCGTCTGGCTCAGGCTCGTTTTGACCGAGCGCCGGTGCGGTAGCCAGAGCGCCGCCAAGCAGGAGCAGGCCGCCCAGGCGAGCATGCCGGGGCGTGAGGAAGCGAGACATCAGCGAGACTCCGAAGACGGGGCAAGACCTGGGTAGACATGCACTGCGATACCGAGCGCGAGTGCATGGTGTGCAAATCCATCAGGGCACGTGCGGGCGAGCCTGTAGCGGTCACTCCACACCAACTGGCGCATAGGAGCACATGTGCCGAACGTGCCTGGACGATGACACGAGTTGCGAAAACCGACCGGGCAGCTTCCGGATTGCCGGGAGACGGCCGAGGAAACGAAGCGATGGCCGCACCGTTCGCCGTGGTGGTTGCGAAGGTCGAGCCGCCGACGCTGTTGGGACTGAGGCATACGGTCGGCCTAACGTTGTGGAAGAAGAGCGCGGTGGGGAGAGTGTTGGTTCTGTGTCGCGAAAGTGTAGGCACTCCAGACATTGTTCACGGGGCAAGAGCGGAATGCATCTTGGGAAGGATCGCGTCTTCGACTGGATACAGACCGGTGAATGACGTGGCGTCGAGGGCAAGCTGCAGATAAGGGCGGGGGTCTCCGGCGCGGGGTGCCCATTTTTCGGCGGCATCTATGCGCTGGGTTGGGCGGGCAACGGTGGTGCCGCTGTGCACGCATGCATCGACTCGCAAATCCTCGAATCTCGTTTCTCTATCGGAGTTTCTCGTGACCTCTTCCTTGCGCATCTGGTCTTCTGCCGTTCTGTTGGCTGCCCTTTGCGGCTGTGAACCCCAGCCTGCCCAGGCTCCGATCCCTGGCGACATGCCCGCTGGCGGCACGGTCATCGCCACCGTCAACGGCAGTGAGGTCACGCAAGAAATGGTGGACCTCACCATCAAGCAGCTCCCCCCACAGCTCCGCACGCAGCTCGAGCAGTCTGGCCAGCTCGGACAGCTCGAACAGCAAGTCATTATTGGCGAGGCGCTGTACCTCAAGGCCATCGAGCGGAAGATGCACGAAGAGCCCGAGACCCGGTCCGTCATCGCGCTGGCGGCACGCTCGGCACTGGCCGATGCCCTGCTCACGAAGGTGGCCGAGGAGCGCACCACCGCTGAGCGAATCCAGCAGTACTACGACGACCACCTCGTCCAGTACAAGCAGGAACAGGCGAAGGCCCGCATCCTTGTGGTGACCGCAGACAAGGCCGAAGAAGTGAAGGCCAAGCTTGCTGGCGGCGGTGACTTCGTGGCTCTCGTTGCTGAGTACAGCGACGACACGGGAACCAAGTCGAAGGGCGGCGACCTTGGATGGATCGAGAAGCGCTCCATGCCCCCCAACTTCGCGGATCCGATCTTTGGAGCGGAAGCGGGTGCATGGGTCGGACCGATCGAAGCCGGCGACAGAAGTCGTCTGTGAAGTCGCCGTCTGCGCTGTACCACTGCTCGGTAAAGTACACGTGCTTGGTGGGGTGGGCGTCGTGCAGTGTGCTCAAGGCGTCGATCGAGCCGGCGTAAAGATGAAATGCGGAGCCATCGAGGTACTGGGCAGCAGCCGGGTCATCGAGCACTTCCATCGGATAGTCGATTTGGTCGGGGTTGTGGTCATACGTGATCAGCTTCGTGTCGAGGCCAGCCGCCACGAAGGCTGGACCGAGGTGGTCCTTGACGAACAGTGCCTGGTCGGCCGCAGTCATGGTCATGCTGGGGTTGTTGCCCCAGTGGAGCGGCTCGTTCTGCACGGTGAGGTAGTGGATGTCGACGCCCAGTGAGGCCATCTCCTGGATGTAGCGCACGAGGTAGGCGGCGTAGCTGGCGCGATGTTCGGCGAGCAGCTCGCCTGCGATGAAGCCGCCGGTGTCTTTCATCCAGCTCGGTGCCGACCAGGGGGAGGCGAGGATGGTGAGGTCGGGGCGGACCTCCAAGATCTCCTGCAGGACAGGGATGACATGCGTGAGGTGCGGACCGAGGGAAAAGCCGAGGTGCTCCGGGTCGCTGGCATCTTCGTTGTAGGAGAATGGCTCGGACTCCAGGTCGGAAGCCCCCACCGTGACCCGGAGAACGCTCATGCCGATGCCGCCTTCTTCCACGCTAAAGAGCTCGCGGAGCAGCGCGGCTCGGGCGGGGTCCGACATCCCGTGGATGTGCGCAGCGCTGCCTCCGGTGAGGGCGAAGCCAAAGCCTGCCATGTCCTGTCGCGCTTGCAACGTGTCGATGGTGATGGTGCTGGAGAGGGATGGGTCAGCATCCTGGACCGGATCATCGACCAGGGTGAGCCGCTGGGAGCCGTCTGCCAGGGTCAGGTACTGGGCAACTTCGGGGCCCTCGTCGGATGCCTTCTGGGCCGGCGTGCTTTGACAGCAGAGAAGGCCCGGTAGACAAAGCGCGCGGATGGTGGATGTTCGCAACATGGACGACCGGGGCAGGAGTGGGGAGCAGCTTCGAGCGACCCCGTCGAATCTATCCGCAACAATTTCGACCGGTCAACAACGACCACACCCTGCCGCCAGGACGAAGTAGCCTGAGTGCAGGGCGGGTGTGGCTCGACCGTGACGTGGTCGGCCAGGTCGAGTCAAAGACAGTGGGATGGTCTCAATTGAAGACCAGTCCACCATCGACCACCAGGTTCTGCCCGGTGACGGAGCGACCCCAGGGGCTTGCGAAGAAGAGCGTGGTGTCGGCTAGTTCTTCGGGGGTGGTCACGGAGCGCAGGGGGGTGTTCTGGGCGATGAAGTCGAACACGGCCTCGGGGGTGGCGGCGCTGGCATCGGTGGTGCGAAGGAGTCCGCCTGAGACCATGTTCACGGTGATGCCGTCGGGACCGAGCTCTGCCGCAGCTGTGCGGGTGAGCGCGAGGAGCGAGGCCTTGATGGCGGTATAGTCGTGGTAGG
>CAJWOS010000678.1 GCA_913044235.1 uncultured Pseudomonadota bacterium | reverse complement strand
CGGCGGTGAGGAAGCGGATGCCGACACGGACACCGACACCGACACCGACACCGACACCGATGCGGACACCGACGCGGACACCGATGCGGACACCGACGCGGACACCGACGCGGACACCGATGCCGACGCAGACACCGACGCGGACACCGACGCAGACACCACGGTCGAGTATGCAGGCGATTTCCGCTTGTGGCTCTCGAGTGACGGCACCGAGGACCTCTGCAGTGGCTCCGCGCGCTTCACCGTTGACATGGACGCTTCGCCGGCTGTTGTGGGAACGGGTACCTGCACCTTCGAAGGGCCGCTTTCCATCGCCGGAGAGGTCCCTCTCGCCTTCGAGGCTGCCCGATTCGACGACGACTTGGTCTCTGGAACCATCGATATGGAGATCCCGTTTATCGGCACCTACGAGTGGCCCTGGACCGCGACCGTGACCGCACGCCAGCTGCTCAGCAACATCTCCGAAACCATTGATTCCGACGGCTACACCATCGACTACACGATCGAAGTCGACGCCCGTCCCTGAAGCACCCGATATTTCGTCCTTATCCTTCTGCTCGCTCAGCCCACACGGAAGGTACATCCGTTCCAGATACGAGCGCCGCACGCCTTGAGCGTGCACTCCAGCGACGGTGACCAGCGCTCCAGTCGACCAGGTGGTGTCCCGCGCACCGGTGGGTCCAGCACCCAAGCCGCATCACAATCTAGCCCAACCGATTCCCCCCTCGACCCACTCCCTTCCATCGGAAGCGTCCATGATTCGCTCGCTCCTGCTCCTCTTCGCTGTCACGCTCTGCCTGGCTTCTTCTACCGCTCTGGCCGAAGAGTCTGACTCACAAGAGGAGTCCGACACCGTGATCCTGCCCACGTGCAAGGAGATCGCTGCGGGTATCCATCCAAAGGCGGTCAAGCGGGTCGTCAAGAACAAATACTCCGCCTGCAAGGCGACCTGTCAGGTCGCGAAGCTCAAGGGAGAAGCACAGCCAGACTGCAAGTCGACCTGCAAGGCCGACTACAAAGCCGACAAGCTCGCAGTCGCCTGCAACGCCGGCTGATCCACCACGCCGGATCGCTATCGGGCCGCTCGCCGCGCGCGCTGGTCCTCGTATAGGGAGGCAGGCTCCAGTGTGGCCGCCTGCCCCAGTCCCTCGGTGAAATCCTCCGGGGCGGTCCAGATGCTCTCGTAGACATCCAACACCTCCGTGGCCACATCCGTCAGGTCGGTGCCCACGATGTAGCCCCGACCGAACTGGTGAGAGGTCAGCGTGCCGGTGCCCTGAAGGTTCCAGAATACCGACTCCGTCGCAGTGTGACCGGCACCGCTCGACCAGCTGAGCCGGTTGACCATCTTCCAGCAGTCTGAGACGGTGGACTGATCCACGAGCACGGCAATCGCAAGGGCGTGGTGGGTCTCGGAGCAGGCAGCAGAGCCGCGGGAATCACTGCGGGACGAAAAGGCTTCGGCGCCCTCGGAGTGGGTGCGCAGGAACACAAGATCGCTGGTGCCGAAGTCCCAGTTCTGGATGAAGTTGTGGCGCCCGGCCTGCGCGGTGCTGTCCCGCACCAGGACTGCATTGGAGACCCGCACCTCGAAGAGGTAGCCATTGCCCCCCTCGCCCCGGTTCTGACTGTGCGCGAGGTGCGCATCCGCGACCGTAAACCGCCGGCTGTTTCGGATGAGCAGGCCGCTGGACTGCAGGTGGTGACCGTTGCCATCGGGAGGCTCGAAGCTGCGCACATCTTGGACAAATCCATCACGAACACCGTCGAATGCGACAGCATGGATCTGGTCGTGCGCCCAGGCCTCCTCCCAGTCCGTGGCATTGGCGAGGCCCACCCCCACGAGGCCGACCTCCTCGAGGTATCCGTCGATGCGCTCGATCCGCGCATCGTCGCGCATGGTCAGTGGGTAGGGCAGCGTGACGTCGAGTACAAGTGCCTCTTGGTCTTCCTCGGCCGACACCACATCGATCACCGTGCGCCGAAAAAATGGACGCCACTGCCCGCGCGAAAACGCCCAGTAGTCTTCCATCTGATGCTCGGCGGCAAAGTCATCGGTGATGGTAATGCCCAGCCAGACTTCATCCCCCACCGCAAAGCCAGAGCCAGCCGCCACGACCACTCGGTCGGTCTCCAGCTCGGTATCCGCGACAAGCGGAGCAGTATGCTCGGCCGCAGGCGCGCCCCGGAATGTGAGGTTCGCGCTGTAGTCAAGTCCTTCAGAAGCGGTGAACCACAGCTCGGTCAGAGTGCTCCCATCTCCCTGCACCACGAGCTCGCTGCGGTCGATGACCACCACGCCATCGATGCGATACCGGCCGGTTGGAAGGTGCACCACAACCGGGCCATCGCGCTCTGCTGCAGCATCGAGCACTGCCTGCAGGGCCGGCGTGCTGTCGCTCTCGCCAGTTGGATCTGCGCCATGATCAAGAATCGATAGGGCATGGCTGAGATCGGACACCGGGATCGCGGCGTCTCCGGCGCGGTACCCCGCAGTGGAGAAGTCGCGAAGCTGTCCGTCGGCTGTGGCGTAGCCGGGCACCCAGTCGTCTGGGTAGAGCGAGCTCCGCCATGGCGCGTCCCCATCGCCCGAGTCGACCACCCCACCGGTCTCACCGTTGTGTTGGGCTTTCCGACCCGCCTCTGGATCGGTGCAGCCCACGATCGAGCCCCCCAGACCCACCATCAGTAGCAGTGCGGACAGGTCGTTCCCATGCATGGTCGTCGAGCTCCGGGGCGCCATCTCCGAGGAACATCTCGGACGCACACCGTAGCACTGGCCGCATCTGCAGGGGGTGGATGGCTCCGCCTGAGCGCACCCATCCGGAGCGCATCCGCTCGGCCCGCCGCGGCGTCGAAGATGTCCTCACTCCTGCGTCGGGCACCCGCTCAAAACACACCGCCCGTCAGCCCCAGCCCCACAACCGGTGCAACCACCACCTGCGTGCTGGCGTTCACCACGCCCGATGCGTTGACGTCGACGAACACGGATGGAACGGCCAGTCGCTCGCCGGCCACGAGGCGGACCGCCACCCGTGTGCGCCCCGTCAACGTGGTCCAGCGGGTCTGACCACTGGTCTCGTCGGTCCCCCAGCTCCACGTTCTCCCGTCGATTTGATCCATGGCCAGGGTTCCGTGGAGTCGACCCTCCACCACGCCGGGCCAGAGCGCCACATCCATCTGGGCGCCGGCCATGCAGGTTGCCCCCACCGCCCGATGGAGTCGGTGTCGGCCCGTGTTGAGGCGGGGCCGAC
>CAJWOS010000677.1 GCA_913044235.1 uncultured Pseudomonadota bacterium | reverse complement strand
CAAGCGTGGCACGTCGCACGCCAGGTCGGCGCCGAGGCGCGGGTTGGCCTCAAAGATGCAGATCTGGCCGGTGGGGCGCACCTTGTAGTTGAAGTTGCACACGCCCGAGTACGCGTGGAGGAACGTCAGGGGATGTCCGAGGATGTCGGTGCGCTTGAGCGCGTGGGCGATCTCGATGGAGACGGCCGTGCGGACATGGCGGTCAACTTCCCGAACGCCGACCCTGGAGGCTTTGCAAATGCGGGCATGGTGGCGATCCTCCTCTCCTCAGACCCGGTCCCTTGGTCGGAGCCGGATCACCTGGTCTCCGTGGCTTCGGTCTCGGTGCTCGGACGGAATCCCGGCGACAAGCTCGGCAACGGTTCCACGTGGAACGACCTCACGGGGGACGGGGTGCCCGACCTGATCGTTTCCGCTCCGCAAGACGATGAGGGGGTCTCCAATGGGGGCACCATCTTCCTCTTCACCGGCGGCTTGGATGCAGCGGCAGACCGCTCTGTGAACGATGCTGACCACAGATTCTTCGGTGGATTTCAAGAGCGTCTTGGCAGCGGTCGACTGATGGTCCTCGACGACGTGAATGGAGATGGCTCGGTGGAGCTGGCCATCGGCAGTCCATCGTCGGAGGGGGAGACCAGCGGAGCCGGAGTGACCTACCTCCTGTCGGAGCCCACCGCGCTGCCGGATGGCGCGATTGTCGACGTCTCCACCGCACGATTCCTCGGCCGAGCCTACGAAGATGGCTTTGGTCACGGCCTCTCGGGGGTTTCTGATCTCGATGAAGACGGCATCGAAGACTTCGTGGTCGGTGCGCTCAAGGGGGATGGTTCCGTGACCGACTCCGGAGCCGCCTACCTCTTCCGGGGC
The DNA here is from genome assembly GCA_913044235.1 of uncultured Pseudomonadota bacterium. Lineage (GTDB taxonomy): Bacteria > Myxococcota_A > UBA796 > UBA796 > UBA2385 > CAJWOS01. The sequence continues at coordinate 2,387 of CAJWOS010000677.1, read as the reverse complement.
TCCGCGGACTGGACCGGAACCCACACCATCGATGATGCCGTGGTGCAGTGGTCGGGTGAAAATGGCCTCGGACGCACGGGCGCGGTGCCCGTCTTCCTGCCGTCATCCGCGGGGGGTGCATCCGAGCTGGTGCTGTCTACTCCATGGGCCGACACGGGCGGACACGTGGCCATCTTGGACGCTGCGCAGTCAGCCAGCTGGACGGGCGGCGATCCGTCTGATGATGCCACCACATGGGCGCGCTCTCGCGAAGCCGATGGGTTTGGCAGTACCGTGGCAGCATGGGGCGACTACCTGCTCGTGGGCGCGCCCGGTGCGGAGGATGAAGCCGGCGCCGTGGTGGTGTTCGAGCGGTAGACGAACGGAGACCGGTCGCCGTTGGAGCGGTGTGCAGGTGTCGGTCGGCTGACCTCACCACCTCCAATGCGGAGGGTGGATTCCAGCCTCGCGGCAGAAGGTGTGCCGGATCAGGCAGCGTGTCGCCAGCGCTTCACGAGGTCCTCGGCGGCGGCAGGCCAGTCGGCGAACTGGAATTCGAAGCCCGCATCGAGCAGCCGTCCGGGTACCACTCGACGACTCTTCAGCACGAGCTCGGTGTCGGTGCGGAGAAAGACCGCGCCCAGCTCGGCCATCCATCGGGTGGCGGGCAAGCCAAGCCACACGCCCAGCCCCGACCGCAGGTGGGTCTGGAAGTCGCGCTGGGGAAGCGGGCCGGGGGAGGCCAGGTTGAATGCGCCGCGGAGGTCATCGCGCGCAATGAGGAACATCACCGCCGAGACGAGATCATGCTCGTGGATCCACGACACGTACTGATGGCCACCGCCGATTGGACCTCCGAGCCCGAGGCGGGTGAGACCTGCGAGCACATCGAACACTCCACCCCGGTCGACCGACATCACCATCGCGGAGCGCAGCGCTACCTTTCGGGTGTGGGGCGTGTGGGCGGCCTCGAGCTCGGCTTCCCAAGCCGTGGCGATGTCGATGGAGCGCTTCCAGTAGGCCGGGACGTCTGGTTCTTGTCCGCCGATGACGCCATGCGCCTCGGTGTGGGCCGGGCCGAGGGTGTGGGCGTAGATGGTGGCGGTACTCATCTGGAGCCATACCGTGGGTGGCTGTGCGGCGTGTGCGATGGCTTCGCCCACCACGCGGGTGGACTCCACGCGAGAGTCCATCATCTGGGTGAGGTTTTCCTCTGTGTAGCGGCAGTTCACCGTGCGGCCGGCGAGGTTGATCACCACATCGGACCCGTCGATCTCTTGGGCCCATGCACCCAGAGTCCGCCCATCCCAGTGGCGGACGGGGCCGCGCTCACTTCCACTGCGCGACAGGACCACCACATTGTGCCCCTTGGCTTCAAGGGCTCGCCGAAGCACCTGTCCTACCTGACCACTGCCACCGGGAATGACGACTTTCATGAAGGTCTCCAAGAGCCATACCGGGACTGGCATCGGCTTCAGAAATAAAGTAAACATGTTCAATAAAATATCAAGGACCAATTCACAATGGCGGAAAGAAAGGCGGGCCGGCCACCAGGTCGCAGCGCAAAAGGTCGGGCACGAGAAGCGGCGCTGTACGAGACCGCGCTGCGACTGTTTGCGGAGCAGGGCTATGAAGCCACCACTCTGCGGCAGATTGCACAGGCTGCCGGGGTCAGCGCAGGCTTGATGTACCGGTACTTCGGCGGGAAACAGGCCGTGGTGCTTCGCCTCTATACAGAGCTTTCGACCACCTACTCCGCACGCGTGGGCGCGGTCCCGCAGCCGTGGGCAGCTGGCGTGGCCGAGGCTCTTGCGGAGAGCCTTGCGGTGCTCGGACCGCATCGATCCCTCCTCCAGTCTCTCATGGGCGTGCTGGTAAGTCCGGGAGAAGGAGGAATCTTCAGTGAAGCCACCCGCGATGCGCGCCGGCGCGTGATGGATGCGTTCGAGCGTGCGGTCTGTACGGCTCCCGATGCGCCGGGCACGGGGCTGCGACGACCAGATGCCCGGCCAGAGGAGCGACAGCAGCAGCACCACCAGAAGGAATCGCTTTGCCCATAGAAGCAGCAGCGCCACCAGCAGGGCCAAGGCGAGCACGGCCAGCCCCGCCGCCCACGCCAGGGCGTCTGCCACTGCCGCGACGGCTGACTCCCGCCTGAGCAGCCGCCGGAGCGGGCGGATCCACAGCACCGGGTTCGTCTTGCCTCTGGGGAGCTCAAACAGGCTCCGGCTGGGAAAGTAGCCGTTGAGGAAGGAGACCAGCAGATCGTTCACCTCGTCAGGGGCTTCCTGACCGGAGGCGAGAGCTCGGAAAGGCGGGAGCGGAGGGCGGGCGAAACGCCGCCTTGCTCGAGGCGCCGGCGGCAGCCTGGGCGGCATGCAGGCCCTGCAGTGGTCGATGGATTTCCC
>CAJWOS010000676.1 GCA_913044235.1 uncultured Pseudomonadota bacterium | reverse complement strand
CGACGACAGCGGCGACCTCGACTTCGACTTCTCCGGTGAAGGCGAGGGCGAAGGCTCTGCGTACTCCACTGGCGTCGGTATCTTCGAAGTCCTCACCACCGAAACCTACGTCGCTGGCGATCAATGCCTCATCAGCGCGGCAATCTCGTCGGCTTCGCCGTCCGATTGCCCCGACTGCACCTTCTCGTTCGACTGGTCCTTCACCGAGTCCGGCGCGACCACCTGCTCCGGCAACGGCTTCGAAGGCGCAGTCTTCGGCCTCGGTGCTGGCTCGCTGTACGGCTACGACTACGTGCTGTACGATTACTACGGTGACTGGATTCCGATCTTCGACGCAGTCAACTACGGTGACTACGCCACGTTCTACGACTACACGTACTACGACTACGCGTACAACTACTACGACCCCTACACCTCCGATCTCGTGGGTGTGTACTACCTGACCGACGTTCGCTACGGCTACATGCAGGCCTACGAGTGAGCTAATCGTTCGGTGTTGAGCAGGGGCGGCCTTCGGGCCGCCCTTCGTAATTCTGGGAACAACAGCTCGATGGACCGGCCCTTGCCGTGGGATTTTGGTTGGATCGGAGTCTCTTCACCGAGACTTACATCCAGGCACCGTTGTTCATGTCGAGTGTCTGGCCCGTCACACCGACAGCATCAGTGCTGACCAACCAGGCGACGAGTCCGGCGACATGCTCTGGCTCCGACATCCGGCCCATGGGAACGGCCTTCATCGCTTCGGCGAGTGCTTCGTTGTACGAGACGCCCATGCCCGTGGCAATCCCCTCGATTCCCTCGCGCGCCATCTCTGTATTGACCCATCCGGGACACAATGCATTGACCTGGATGAGGTCTGTGGCCAGCTCCATCGCGAGTGCGCGAGTGAGGCCGAGCAGCGCTGACTTGCTTGCGCAGTAGCCGGTGTAGCCGGGGACTCCGAACCGGGCGAGGATGCTTGAGATCACCACGAGATGGCGTGGTTCCGGACCTGGGGCGAGATGCGTTTGGGCAGCCCGAAGGCAGTGGTAGGAGCCCACGAGGTTGGTCTGTACAAGGTCAACGAACCGGTCGGATGGGCCCGGCTCGTTGCTGCCACCGATACCGCTGTTGGCGATGAGTCCCCGCAGTGGTCCGTGCTGCGCGTGTGCTCGATCAAATGCGGCCTCTACCTCCGCTTGGTCACGGATGTCGGCAGTCTCGACCGACGGCCGCAAGCCACCAGAGCTGGAGATGGCTTCGGCCGTGGTCTCCAGGCGTGTTTGGTTGCGAGCAATCAGCGTGAGCTGGGCACCCTCAGCGGCCAGCCTCATGGCAATGGCTCGACCGATGCCGGTACCTGCTCCGGTCACGACATAGTGCTGACGTTGTTGGCGACGTGGATGGTCGAGCATCATGGACTCCAGAAAAGACGCGATGGGCATCACTGCGGGAGGCAGGGTACCTCGGCGGTCTGAACCCGAACACACTGTACGGTCGATATGCGCAACCTGAATTCTTCGCTGCAGGTGAAGGCAGCATTCTCGCCGACTCGAGAATACAGAGCATTCATGCCGCACTCCGACTATCCGCAGTTTGGTCTCTTCTGGCCCGGTAAGACGGCCGCGCGTGCCTGCGCGGACGCTCCTGCGCATACAGTGGTCTCCACCGACTTTGGGGCAGGCCTTCAGTGCGAGAGCAGCCCCCATGCTTTTGTGGAAGGTGACAACCTCGACGTGTTGAAGCAGCTTCGGACTCCGCTTGCCGGGCGGGTGAGATTGATCTTCATCGATCCGCCCTACAATACGGGCCAGCAATTCGTGTATCCGGACCGCTTTGTGGAAGGAACGGCGACGTACCGGAAGCGCGAGGGTGGTGCTCGGCGGTCGAGTGGAAAGGGCGCGGCCGATTCGGGTCGGTTCCATGTGGCTTGGCTCGACCTGATGCTTCCGCGGCTGCTGCTCGCGCGAGAGCTTCTGGCCCAAAACGGTGCTCTTGTGGTCACCATTGATGATCATGAAGTGCATCACCTTCGGATGCTGCTCGATGAAGTGTTTGGGCGAGAGCACTTTGTGGCCTGTTGCGCATGGCAGAAGAGCGCAGCGAAGAAAAACAAGGCTCTCGTCTCAAAGAGCCATGACCATGTGCTCATCTACGCACGCGACGTGCGGAAGTGGGAGCGCAATCTCTGGCCCCGCACCGAGGCGCAGCTCAAGGCGTACCGGAACCCAGACAACGATCCTCGGGGTCGATGGCAGAGCGTTGCCTACTCGGTCCCCTCGGAGGATGCTCACCGGCGTGCGGCCTATCGGTATGCCATTGAGACCCCCTCAGGGAGCACTGTAGAGCCGCCGGCTGGACGGCACTGGAATGGTCTGCCCGATCGAACCGCGAGGCTGCAGCGAGATGGACGTCTGTGGTTTGGGCGAGCTGGGGATCGCCGACCAAGACTCAAGGTGTTCCTGTCGGAGGTACAGGGAGGGATCGTGCCCGACACCTGGTGGGACCACGAGCGGTTCGGCAGCAACCAGCAGGCGAAGAAGGAACTGCTGGCGATTTTCGGTGAAGCCGAACCGTTTTCCACTCCCAAGCCGGTTCGGCTGGTTCAGCGCGTGCTCGAAATGGCCACGAGTCCTGATCAACAAGACATCGTCGTGGACTTCTTCGCCGGTTCGGGAACCACTGGACACGCCGTGTGGCAGCAGAATGCGCTTGATGGTGGTGATCGACGATTTCTGCTGGTCGAGCAATCCCACCCCACGGGCGATGCCGCTTGGCCCACAACCGCTGCGCTTGCCCGCGAGCGGCTGCGGCGAGCGTCGGCCGTGGTGGATGGTCCGGGCGACCGCGGATTCCGCGCGTTTCGGATGGTGCCGGTTGATCACGCTCACGACCTCACGGCGATCGGTGCTCTCGTGCAGGGCATTTTGGGTGGCACACGCACAGCGGGCGGCCTGTAGGAGCCCGCGACAGGAGCCGCTGGTGCCTTGCGACATCTGCTGCATCCCTCGGAGGAAGGTGCGTTTTTCAGGGACCAAGTGCGGGACTGCCGGCTACGGTAGAGGTGGGCGGCGGAGTGCGGTCCTGTGAGGAATCCGATGCGCGCACATTTGAGGCTGTGGAGCACCGTGGGCTTGGTCGCTTGTGGAGGGAAGAGCGCCAGCAACGAAGCGAAGACCGAACAAGCCGCCGAGGAGGAGGTTGAGGAAGACGTGGACTCCACACAGGCTGGTGTGGGCTTCGACGGTACCGACGTGGATGACAGCGAGGAAGAGGAAGAGGAAGACACTGGTAGTGT
>CAJWOS010000675.1 GCA_913044235.1 uncultured Pseudomonadota bacterium | reverse complement strand
AAAAGTATATTATTAGTAAGTTTTATTTCAGGATTATTATCATTAATTTACTCCTTTAACATAAAGCCTATTTGGATTGGAGGTTTTGAGATCGTCGAAGATGTCGGCTGGAATTCCGCCAAGCTCTAGATTCACGCTGAGATGTTTCAAAGCACGGCAGCCTTTCAGGGCCGCACAGGCTTCGTAGGTGATGATGCACGAGCTGTTGTGGGGACAGCGTCCGCCGGCGCCAGGTGTCACGGCCATCCCGTCGCGTCTGCTCATCGGGGACCGTCGAATCGCGGAGATCTGTGCGGACTGTCTGGCTCTGGACCCGGCCGACCGCGTTCCCAGGGTCGACGTGCTGCTGCGTTGCCTCCGGGAGTGGTGGCGCAGCTGGCGGCGGAGTGAGGAAGTGGCCGACGTAGTGGCGCGGGCTGACTTTTTGCAACGCCGCGCCCAGGACGAGCGGACCCGAGCGGAGCAGCTCAATCGACGGGTGCAGAGCTTGCGCGAGCGCATTCATCCGTCGGCTCGTGAGGTGGAAAAGCTGCCGTTGTGGACCTTGGAAGACGACCTCTTGCGAACGGAAACCGACCTGCATCGCATCGAGTCCGACAGGATGGCGGCGCTTCTTGGTGCGCTCGCGATCGATCCGCAGTCGGCCTTGGTTCGGCGGCGGCTCGCAGAGCTACACCGAGGACTGCACGAGGTTGCGGAAGCGGCTGGGGACTCGGCCGCATCGGCGCGCCACCTTGCCGCACTTTCCACGTTTGATGACGGTACCCACCGCGACTACATCCGGGGCGATGGAACGATCGCAGTCTCCGCCAACATCGAGACGGCGGTGGTGGAAGTACGGCACCTGGTCACCGTGCGGCGGCGTCTGGTGGTGGGCAGCGTGGCATGGGCCGGTCCGGCAGGTGAAGTGTCTCCCGCGCTGCCGGCAGGACGGTACGAGGTGCGCCTCGCGGCGGAGGGTTTTCACGAGGTGCGTTTATGTGTGCGCGTCGGGCGCAGCCAACGCTGGACCAACGCCCTTCCAGGGAGCGGCGAGGAGCGTCCGATTCAGCTGATCCGACTGGGACGCATCGGCCCAGATGAGGCCTACATCGCCGGGGGGCCCCACCTCGTCGGTTCTGCCGACCAGGAGGCCTCGTCGTTGGTGCCACGGAGCGTATGGACCGACGGCTTTGTGATCCGCAAGCGCTGCGTGACCGTGGCTGATTACATCGACTTTCTCGATGATCTCGTGCGACGCGATCTCCACGAGGAAGCGCTCGAACGCGCCCCCCAGCAGCGAGGAGCCGCCGACGATGTGCCGCTGTATCTGTACGGTCGACGACCGGACGGTACCTTCTTCGTGCGTCCGGATGCGGATGGCGACCCGGTGCACCATGACCACCCAGTCACTTTAATTCGGCCCCGAGATGCCGATGCGTATGCCACCTGGTTGGCTGCGCGTACGGGAGAGTCTTGGAGGCTGCCATTTGAGCTGGAATGGGAGAAGGCGGCCCGCTCGTCGGACGGTCGGAAGTATCCGTTCGGAGATCACATCGATGCCTCCTGGGTGCGGTGCCTGGACTACCACCCGCCCGGAACGGCCCTGGAAATGGCGCGGGTTGGTGAGCACCCCGCTGGACGAAGCCCGCACGGAATCGAGCAGCTGCTGGGGAATGTCTATGAAATGACGGCCTCAGAGCACCGGGTCGATGGTCCGATCGTTGCCCCCGATGGCACCTGGAGCGAAGAGCCGTGCCCGTTCGAAGACAGTCGTGTGGTGCGCGGCGGCGCATGGGGACGGGACATCAGCCGGTGTCGGTCGGCGCACCGCTCGCTCATCGGAAACCACCGCACGATGTTGGTGGGCTTTCGGTTGGTGCGGGGCCTGGACTGACGGCAGCGGGTCGCATCAGTCGTCGAGGTAGCCCAGTGCTTTCAGCGCATCGCGGGTTTCGTTTCCGTAGGCTGGCGAGCGATGGTCGGGCTGGCGTGCATCAAAGGCATCGAGTGCCGCAGTGAGGGACGGCTCTGGCGTGGCCGTGGGGGTCTGGACTGCGTCGCGCTGGAAGCTGTGGTCGAGGGCGTCGAGCCACGGAGCGCGGGTGGTGATTTGCGTCTGCGAGACCGCGGCGCGCTCCAGGTTGGCGTTCGGCCAGGTGTCGGTGCGCAGCTGCTCCAACGGCTTGGTGGCCTCGGCGAGTGCGACCGGCCAGTCCTCTGGGGGTTGTCCTCTCCAGAGTGTGGAGAGGTCGCGACCTTCCCCCAAGGGGTCGGACTGACCGATGGCGTTGAGGAGTGTGCTGCCGATGTCGAGGGTGCGCACCGTGGTGGGAACCACTGTCCGTTGGGGGGTGGCCAGGGTGCCCGTACCAGAGACGATGAGCGGAACATGGATGATCGGCAGATCCACATCGGGGCCGTGTCGCCAAGGGCGCGCCGGCTCTTCATCGAACATTTCACCATGGTCGGAGAAGAGCACCACGAGGCTGTCGTCGAGGAGGTTCCGCTCGCGGAGGCCATCGAGCAGTCGGCCGAGTTGTTGGTCGGCCCAGGCCACTTCAGCAAGGTACAGCCCTCGGGCGTGTGCTCGGTCCTCCGGCGAGAGGGAACCCTGCACTGTCTGATTGGTGAGGAATCCGATGCCTGTGCGGTCACCGGCGACCTTTCCGCGGTACTTCGGGTCCACGAAGCCGACGCGCACAGAAGCCGGTGCGCTGGTCCATGGCATGTGGGGGTCGTAGTAGTGCACGAACAGGAAGACGGGGGTGTCGCGTGGCCGGGTGTCGACCAGCGACATCGCCGAGCGGGTCACTTCGCTGCCGCTGGCTTCGTACAGTCCGAACACAGCGCCCTTCCAGTCCGCGTGGTCTTCGTAGCGGTCGAAGCCACGGTTGAGTCCCATGGATTCCTCGAGGGCGTAGCTTCCCACCGAGGCCAGGGTGTACCAGCCCGCTGCGTGAAAGCGTTCGGCCAGAAGGGGGAGTTCGGGCGGCACTGCGAAGCCGTTTCGAGGCACCTGATGGTCGTGGCTGTCTCTTCCTGACATCACTGCTGTATGCGCGGCCAGAGTGGTGCTGGATGACGAGATCGCCCACTCGAAGCGAACGCCGTTGTGGGCGAGAGCGTCGGCGTGGGGGGTCGCCGCATCGGAAGCGCCGTAGCAGGAGAGCGCATCTGCTCGCGTGGTGTCGAAGCTCACGAGGAGAACAAGCGGCGCTGGCTCGGTCGGCGGCCGAGAGCAGCCCATGGAGAATGCGAAGAGAGCGAAGCGCATGGTGCCTGCAAGCGGTAGGAACACAACACCGTATCGCGGCG
>CAJWOS010000674.1 GCA_913044235.1 uncultured Pseudomonadota bacterium | reverse complement strand
CTTCCTGTCGAAGCGGTCGAGCCGGCCGCTGCAGCGCCCAGGCCACCGATTTCGGGCGCGCCCCAAGCGCCAGAGCCCTTGCCGCCGCCCCCGCCGTGATGGCCGTCGCATGGCTCGTGCCCGCGAGCAGCCAGTGCCCGATTTCCGACGGATCTGCAGGGGCGATGGTCTCCGCGAGCACCCCATCCGGTAGGCCATCTCCCGTGCGGTCGAAGCGGAGATCGCCGCCAGGTGCCACCACATCGACCGCCGCTGATGCGTTGGCGTACGGTGCCAGGCGAGCAATCCCGGTGGTCTGCCATGGGTCCTGCAAGCGGTGAAAGTCTGGCTCCGGTGCCGATGCCGCCACCGCGATGACCGACGGCGCTGCCGCGGGCCAGCTCACTTGCTCCAGTCCATCGTTCCCCGTGGGTGCCAGAACCACCAGACTGGCCTCACTCGCAGCGTCGAGCGCATCACACAGCAGCGACGAAGGCCGAAAGTCCGCCGCAAACGTGCCTCCGATGGAGATGATGTTTGCTCCGTGGTCGATGGCATGGTGAATGCCAAGAATCAGATCAAACTCGGAGCCCACACCCGATGCATCCAGCACCCGGACGGGCATCAACGCCGCCCCAGCTGCCACGCCCCGATGCGCTCCCTGGCTCAGGATCGTAGACGCGATGTGGGTGCCATGCTGATGTTCATCGAGCGGTACTGCGTCTCCATCCACAAAATCCATTGGTGCCACAATGGCAACTCCATCGAGCCCCGGAACCGGCTGATGTGTGGGCGTTGCATCCGCAGCACAGGGCGCGTCGCCACACCAAGTGCGGTACGCCACCCCCGTGTCGAGCACCGCCACGATGACGTCCGAGAGACCATCGACTGCATCTGGCACGTTGGCACCCGACCGATGCCATGCCCGCTGCTCTCCCATGACTGGTCCCACTCGACCCCCCACCCCAGCCGCCTGAATGCGGCCATTCGCGTGCACAGAAACCACGTGTTCATGGTTCTGAAGCGCATCAAGGTGGTGCTCGTGCCCTGAGAACAGTGCGATGTTGTGGTTCCGATCGATCGCATCGACCGACAGTCCCAGCTCGGCGGCGACCGCCAGGGGATCGGTGCTGGCATGAATGCCAACAACCCTCTGTCCAGCGAAGACACCACTCGCGCGACTACCGCGCCATGTCGGAGGTGCATGCATCGCAGACGCCACCCCTCGGTCCCACCGACCGCCCTCCCCGGTTCCTGTGGGTGGCTGTGGATCACCTGCGCCCGGTCGCTCGACCGCAGCGGCAACGGTGGTCACTACGAGCCCCAAGGTGGCTCCCCAGATCACACGACGAGACATGGACACACCCCAGAGCAGGAAGTCTCTTCCAGCTGGGAAACGGATCGGGGCCCTCGGAATGTGACCGACTCTCGGAGATCTCCTGAACAACCTTGGGCTTGAGACCCGGTTCAGCCCCCCAGCGGCACAATCTTCGGTGCCAGATCCACCCGTAGTGGCACGCGAACCAGCAGAATGTCGTCTCCCCCTGAGGGCCACGCCGCCACACTCAACGCTGCACCCAGGCACCCCAAGAACGCAGTCGGGGCTCCCTTCATGTCCAGCACGTCCGCACGAGCGAGCCCTGATTCTGTAAGCTGCACCTCGATGGCGGTCGACAGACCGTTCCAGGGCTCCAGATCGGGCTCCGAGGCATCGAGACAGCGCTGGATGCTCGGCGCCACCGCAGTCACCGCTCCGGCGATGGCTTCGTCGGACGCTTCGGTCGTTGGGGGTGTGCCTCCAAGGGGAAGCGGCACCGCTGCCCGCGGACGGCTTCGCGTGCTCGCGGCCTTCGGCACCCGTGCCTTCGCCCGGTCGTTGTTGCCGTACATCAGGCTCAGCATCAGCGAGGCCGACGACAGCGAGACAAGTCCCAGCACCATACGGTGTTGGGGTTTCAGCAGTCCGCGGGCGCGCTTTCGACGCCGGCCACCGGGCAGTTGGTGCCGCATGGGATTCGCTCCTCGCGCCGATTACCGTACCTCGAACACCCCGTCGATCTCCACGGCCACCCCAAACGGCAGCTGGGCCACACCCACGGCCGAGCGGGCATGGCGCCCTGCTTCCCCAAACACTTCGATCATCAGCTCACTGGCACCGTTGATCACGGCCGGCTGCATGATGAAGTCATCAGTGGAGTTGACGAACCCATTGAGCTTGACGGCGCGCACCACGCGATCGAGGTCACCGTCGAGGGCCGTCTTGAGCTGCGAGAGCACGTTGAGTGCCACCTCGCGAGCAGCTTCCTTTCCCTCCTCGAGGGTCCAGTCGCGCCCCACCTTGCCAACCCATCGAAACTCGCCTCCCTTCATGGGCACCTGGCCAGCGATATAGACAAGGTTTCCAGTGCGCACCCAGGGAATGTAGTTGGCGGCGGGCGTGGGCGCGATCGGCACCGACAGCCCGAGCTCGGCGAGGCGGGCTTCGATGCGAGACGAACGGGGCTCGGAAGACATACAGACTCCATGAAACGAGAGCAGATCGGAGGAAGAGTCGGAAGCGAACCGGAAACGGAGCCGGAGGAGCCCCAGGAGGAACCGGAAACTGCACCGAGCGGCTGAGACGGATCCGGCACCTGCTCAAGTCGCAGCCACCATCGTCTCGCCGGTCTGCTGTAGCCCGTCCGGCTGTTCCGGCGCACGAAGGGCCCGCGCGCTGCGACCGTCATCGGCAACTCTGCCGCAGCGACGGGGTAGGCTTCCCCCGAACAGGAGAACTCCGTGGACTTCGCCCCCAGCCCCAAAGCCCTCGACGTTGCCGCACGCGTGCGCGACTTCATCCAGGAGCACGTACACCCCATCGAGTCTTCCGTGCTGCACGAGCTTCGGCGACGCGACGACCCCTGGGTGGTCCTGCCCGAGGTCCTCGCGCTCAAGGAGAAGGCACGCGAGCAGGGCCTCTGGAACCTCTTTCTCCCTCGCATCTCGGGCCTGTCGAACGTAGACTACGCGATCGTGGCCGAAGAGACCGGAAAGAGCTTCCTCGCGCCGGAGCTCTTCAACTGCAACGCACCCGACACGGGCAACATGGAAGTGCTGGAGATGTTCGGCACCGAAGCCCAGAAGGAACGATGGCTCCACCCCTTGCTGCGCGGTGAAATCCGCAGCGCGTTCTGCATGACCGAGCCGGAGGTGGCCTCCTCTGATGCCCGAAACATGCAAGCGACCGCCACAATTGATGGCAACGAAGTGGTGATCGAGGGTCGCAAGTGGTGGAGTACCGGTGTGGGGCACCCGGACTGCCAGCTGCTGATCTTCATGGGCCTCACCGATCCTTCCG
>CAJWOS010000673.1 GCA_913044235.1 uncultured Pseudomonadota bacterium | reverse complement strand
CGCACCACCGAAGAGTCCACCGTGCTCCTCCCCGCCGCGTGTCGTCGCCTGACCTGTTTTGGTGAAGGGGACCAGCAGAGCCCGGAGGGACCGATGGGGGACGTTGTGTTTGACATTGTACCACAGATGCCCTCGGAGGATTACCGGATTGACCCGGACCGGTTGGTGTGGTGTGCTCGGCGTGCCACAGGTCTGCGCGATCTCGGTGAACGCTCACATCCCGAGGGGCTCGCGGTCGCCTGTGCTTCCCTTCGGCTCGAAGCGGGACTCGACGTGCTGGGCCAGCTGGTGGTGGGCAACGCCTTGATTGAGTCTGTGTCGAATCGTCTTCGGTATGTGGACGGCCTGGCCAGAGTGCCTCAACGATTCGAAGTTCCCCTTACGCGACCGCTTTTTATCGTTGGCTTGCCGCGCTCGGGTACGACGCTGCTGCAGCGATTGCTCTGTGCCGCTCCGGGCACACGTGGAATTCCCCTGTGGCAGGCTACCCAGCCCATTGTTGGTCGACATGACCGTCGAAGACGGCGTCTTGGGTGGCGTATCGGCTTCTTGCGTGCTGCGTTGCCGGGCTTGATGTCGAAACATGCATTCGAGCTCGACTCGGCAGAAGAGGCGATCAACTTGTTCGAGTCGGCGGGCGGTTGGAACCCCTTCCTTTGGCGGATCGCGTCTTGCCATGGGTACGTGCGATGGATGCTGGAGCAAGATGCAAACACGCCCTATGCCTGCTTCGTGGACCTTCTACGTTGGATCGCAGCACCGACTCCGGACCGACGGTTGGTCTTGAAGACCCCCGACCATCTTGGCTACCTCACAGAACTCCATGCCCTGCTCCCCGATGCGATATTTGTTCGGGTTCACCGCGACGCAAGTCGTTGTGTATCGAGCTACGCGAGCCTCTCGGCCACGATGCATTCCATTTCTGCGCGCAGCATCGATTCCGTCGCCATCGGTCGCACCAGCCTGGCCATTTGGGCACAGCATTCTGCTCGGGCAGATGCCGCACAGGTCCCAGTCATCGACGTGGACTACGAGGCGCTCTGTTCCGATCCGCTGGCCACGGTGGCTTGGATTCATGCGCGCGCTGGTCTTCGATGGTCGCGAGAAGAACGCGTCGCGATTCTCGAAGAGATTGCTCGGCGTCCTGCGGGACGATTCGGACGACATGTGTATGCCCTCCGCGACTACGGGCTCACCGACGACATGATCCGCACGCAGTTTCGGCTTGCCGCGCGAACGCAGGAGTGAGTGGCGGCATCATCGGCTGGAGCGCACCATTCGGAAGCCGAGCGTGGTGTCCTGGTGTTCCGGAGCGCGCTCGTCTCGTGCGCTGATGCGGGCTCGCTCGCCGACATCATTCCAGCTGCCACCGCGAATGACTCGCGTGCTGCCCGTTGAGGGGCCGGTGGGGTTGGTGCTGGCTTCGGATGAATAGTCGTCCTTCCGATCCCACACCCACTCCCATGCGTTTCCCGACATGTCGACGAGGTTGTAGTCGTTGGGAGCCTTCTCGCCCACTACGTGAGGCCTGCCTCCGCTGTCGCCTTCGGTCCAAGCCACCTGCTCCAGATCGCTGCTGCCCGCGTACATCAGGTCTCGGTTGCCGCGGGCGGCGTACTCCCACTCGGCCTCGGTCGGCAGGCGCCAGCCATTCGCGTTGGCATCCCAGGTGACCGTGGTGCCACTGATGGTGTAGGGCGCGGTGAGTCCCTGAAGCTCTGAGACGCGATTGCAGAACGTCACCGCGTCGAACCAGGTGACCCCCACGAGCGCGCAGTCGTCTTGCGTGCAGCCCGGTGGCCGCTCGGCGGTCCCCATCACGCTCCGGTACATCCCACGAGGAACCTCGGTCTTCATCGAGATGAAGGGGTCGAGTGTGACGGTATGGGACGGTCGCTCATCGTCGGTGCAGGGCCACTCCGTGGGGCGTGTGCAGCCCATGTCGAAGGTTCCACCGGGCAGGTCTTCTACGATAAGCCACGTGTCATAGGGGTCTGGGTCGGGCTCGTCGACGGGTTGAGCGGTGTCGGCAGTGACGTCTGGTTCGTTCGATGCAGTATCGGCGGTATCGTCGTCGGGCAGCACGAATACCTTGCCGGAACAGGCCACAAAGAGGGGGATGCATAGGAAGGTGCGCAGCTGGGACACGGTGGTTCTCCGAGTGCCCCTGCTGTACCCCGACGGACGGGATGTGTCGCAGCATCGCGCTGCCCGACCTGACAACTGGGGATGTCTCCGGTAGATAAAGAAAGAAGGAGGCGCGGCATGAACCGTTGCACACGTTCCCCCAAGTCCAGAGCCGTGGTGCGCTGGGTGACTGCCATCGCAGCGATGGTCTGGTGGACCGCTTGTGGGGGCGCAAAGGGTGAAGGGAGCAGTCCCGGCGAGTGCACCGATCAGATCGACAATGACAGCAACGGTCTGATCGACTGTGATGATGCGGGTTGTGCCGGGTCGCCGGACTGCGTTGCCGAGCCGCTGGATACCGGACGAGAAGACAGCGCTGCCCCCGCAGACACCGGAGACTCTGGCGACACCGGAGAGACCGCGCTGCCGACCATTGGTGCGGAGTGGGTCGATGCCCAGACCTGGATCCAGGTCGGCTCGGGCAGCTTTTTGATGGGCGCCACCGAGTACGAGACCGACTACGACGACGACGAGTTTCCACGAAAGGTCACCATCACCTACGACTACGAGATTGCAGCCACCGAGGTACCGGTGGGGCTCTATACGGAAGCCTTGGGCGGAGAGTCCGATGGAGACTGCGGCGACGACTGCGCGGTGGTGGGGCTGACGTGGCACCAAGCTGCGTCGCTCACCGTTCGCTTGTCGGAGTCGGTCGGACTGGAACCCTGCTACTCTTGTTCCATCGGCGCAGGCGAGACCTATTGTGTGTCCCTGAGTCAGCCCTACTGGTGCTCCGGCTACCGACTCCCCACCGAAGCGGAGTGGGAGCGGGCTGCCCGAGCGGACGCGGTCACCTCCTATGCAGGGGGGGATGACCCCACCCTCGTAGCCTGGACCGCGGAAAATTCTGCCGATGCGGTGCACCCGCCTGCGCAGCTCGAACCCAACGCCTGGGGTGGCTACGACTTCTCAGGCAACGCATGGGAGTGGTGCCATGACCTTTGGACCGAGATGCCCAACGCGGAGGACAATGTGGACCCAACAGGGGCCATCATGAGCGACTTCCGTGTGGTGCGAGGGGGGGGCTTCGATGCGGCTGCAGAGGCGTCTCGAGCCGCCAACCGTGATCCCCTCGACCCGGCGGTCGCCGGTGCAGCGGTCGGACTTCGCCTCGCTCGAACGCTCGATCCCTGAGCATACGG
>CAJWOS010000672.1 GCA_913044235.1 uncultured Pseudomonadota bacterium | reverse complement strand
TGCGCGGAGCGAGACGGCCGCTCACGGGAGGCCGTGGAACACCTCGCGGCAGCGCGTACGCATGCGAGCACCACGGAGCGACTCGCCCTGGAGCGCACCGGCCGGCGCATCGCCCGCAAGCATCGCCTTGCCTGGCGACCATCACCACCGCTCCGCGAACCGCGAAAGCGGACTCTGTCCCTTCCCATCACGCCGGAACCCGGCACCCGCCCACTGTGGAATGGCGCCGTGGTGGAACAAGCTGTGGCCGATGTGCTCCTGCATGCGGGCCGGACCGTGATCCCAAGCGAGAACCTCCTCTGGACCACCCTATTTGGCATTTTGCTCCGAGATGCCGTTTTTGCGCCCGTGGCAGGGATGTTGCCGGGCGCGATGCAGAGTGCACCGCTCGACTTCGGATTGCCCGAATTTGCGACTCGACGCACCGCCCTACTCAACCGAGCCCTCGACGAGATCCGAGTCGATCACGGCCTCGCCCGGCTACAGCATGCGCTCGACCATCACTATGGAGAAGCCATCCGAGGAGTCTCCTGGGAGCGATGGACAGACCACGAGCTGCGCCAGATTCTCGAAGGTCTGGGCGGTCCGCTTGTCGCTTTCGTACTTGCTGCGCTCGCATCCGGTGCCAGCCGGAGTGGCCTACCCGATCTGGTGGTGCTCACCGGCTCGCCCATCCGCGTGTCCGGCCTATTTCCCGGTTCACTGCCCAAGGGCCCTTTGTTCATCGAAGTCAAAGGCCCCGGAGACAGCCTGCGCGATGGCCAGCGGGTCTGGCTCCACCGGTTTGCGACGGGCGGAGTCGCCGCGGAAGTCTGGGACATTCGGACAACCCCCTCCTTGGGTTCCTCGTCAGGTTAGCTCCACTTGGGCAGGCCCAGAGCGAAGACACCTGGGCCCGAACCAAGCCCCAGGAGCACCTGATGGATATCTGTGCAGAAGCCAAGAGCCGCATCGAAGCGGCAATTCCCGGTGCCGACGTCGAAGTAAGCGGCGGCGGCGGACACTTCGAAATCCGAGTGGTCTCGGAGGCTTTCGCCGGCAAGCGCATCGTGCAAAAGCAACGGATGGTCTACATGGCCATCAAGGAACTCATGGCAGGTGATGCCGCGCCGATTCATGCGGTCGACCGGATGGTCTGCGAGACGCCGTGATTCGTTCGCCGCTGGCGATTGCCAATGAACGTGCCGAGTCGACATCCCGCGCTGGCACGCAACGCTCGGCCTCTCCGGGAACACCCTGCTTGACCTTGCCGGAAACCAACCGTACACCGCTCGGGAACGGGTCGCCCCAGAACCCAGCGACGCCCCAATCGACTCCGACCCAAACGACTCGGCCTTGATCAACAGCGCCCCGTCCATACGGACGGGGCGTCGGTTTTCTCTGGTCCTGACGCCTACTTGTTGAGCATCCAGCGACCAGCAGAAAAGCGCACACGACCTTCGCGCTTCATCTTCCGCAGGATGGCGAGCACTTCGCCCTCTCCGAGGTCGGAGTATGGCGACCGGTGGCGGGTCCCAGCCACAATGATCTCCTGCTTGAGACCACGGCTGCCATAGTTCTCAAGGCGTGAGAGCACGTCTTCACGCATCCAGTCCTCGCGCCGGCTGTCATTGACCTGGGAGGTTGCCACGCGACGACGAGGCTTGGCGGCGGAAGGCAGAAGCTCGTGCACAGGTTCAGGCCGGCCCGCGCCGTTCTTTGCGGAACCGCCACTCGCGCGCCGAGGCTTCACCGGAGCTGCTGCGCGCTTCGGCTCAGGCGCCGGGGCCTTGGGCAGCTCGATTTCAATGGGCTCTTCCGTGGCCCAGTGCCGCTCCAGTGCCTCAAACGCCGGGACCACGTCCTCGTGCTTTCGGTCCGCACAGATCTCACGAATGCTGTCGCGGAGTGTTCTCGGCTGGGCATGCGGAGCCACGCCAGCCAGGTCGCGGAGCAGGTCTGCGAGCGCCGGTCCGTCGGGGAGGTCTGACGCTTCCCGCATCATCCGTTCACGGAAGGACACGAGCTGCTTTGCAAGCTGGGTGGGGATCTGCGTGGGGATCTCCGACAGTGCCACGAGGTCGGCGAGGGTTCGCGGATCAAGCTGGCCCAGGGGCGACCGCAGGACGTCTTCGACCAGGATGGTGAGGTGGTTGGGATTCGCTTTACGCAAACCGCCAACTGCGATCCGGTTCTTGCGCTGCTCCACAAAGACTCCAAACGATTGGTGCGCACAGTGATGTGCGTTGTTGCGGTACACCGCCCGAGATGCTTGGAAGCGCATCTGCGGGGTGCAGTCCGCACGAAAAATAGACAACAATCAGACAAAAAAGAAGTCGGCGCACGCCTCGATGGGAGGCGGCCCTACGGTGATTCGGGTGAGAGCCCCAGCAGAGGCTGTAGACCGAGAGAAAACCGTGTGAGCATGGCCGAGAGGAGCGCTGGCTGCCGTACGACGCGACGCGGGCTGTTCCGAGGTTGGCGTCGGGGGACGCAGATGGAAAGCAAACATCTCGTGGCGGCAGCAACGCCTTCGGTCCCAATAACGTATCCGTCCACCGGCACGCGCGCACCCGTCCAGCGGATCGGATGGGGTTCCTACCGCCAAGCCACAGTCAGGGTATGCCCTGCGCAATCCAGAACCGAAGCTTTAGGACTCCCCATGCGAATCACCAAGGTGTACACAAGAACAGGAGATCGGGGTCAGACCCGCCTCGTTGGCGGAGCACGCGTTCGCAAGGACGCACCGCGCATTGAGGCTTACGGCACGGTCGATGAGCTCAATGCCATCGTTGGCCTCGTTCGAACGTGGAACCAACGGAGCGCGCGCGACGGCGCACCCGACGAGGCCATCACCCGTCTCGACCAAGAACTGAAGGTCATCCAGAACGATCTCTTCAATGTGGGCGCCGACCTCGCAACACCGCCGGACTCACGCTGGGAAGGGATGCATCGGGTCGGCCAAACGGAAGTGGAACGACTTGAAGCATGGATCGACGGTCTGAACCAGGACCTCCCTCCCCTGAAGGAATTCATCCTTCCCGGTGGGGGCCCCGTCGGCGCGTTTTTTCACCAGGCTCGAACCGTCTGCAGACGCGCTGAGCGACGCACCCTCTCGATGATGGATCACGAAGAGGGGGTCGGCGAAGGCGTACTTCAGTACCTCAACCGATTGAGTGACTATCTGTTCGTGGCCGGGCGATGGGCAGCCAAGGCTCTCGGCGAGGCGGAATACCTCTGGGAGCGCCCCACTCCCTGAAGGTGGCACCACGGTGCTGCGACCGACTAACGACGCTCCAGCGCGCACACACCGGTGGCACAGCGAAACGACAACGTCTCGCCTGCATGCACGGTGAACGACCCCAGGTCT
>CAJWOS010000671.1 GCA_913044235.1 uncultured Pseudomonadota bacterium | reverse complement strand
TGGTGCCGCTGGGCTGCACGGTGCCGGTGGTCCGCACGAAGGCGAGGTCGAGTCCGAGGCCGAGCGACTCCCAGTTGCCAAACCCACGCACATCCATTCCGGCCGCGGCCCGCCATTGCAGCCCGTCCCCGCGAATAAAGAGCCGGTCGGTCGGTGCGAGGCCCGAGCCTGTGGTGCATGCGGCGCCGTCGAGCGGGCAGTGGAACCCCACGCCTCCGATTCTGGCCCGGCTCAATGCGGCGTCGACATGGAACTCGACGCTGTAGTCCGACACCCAGACGCCGGAGACCATCCCACCGATGTCGCCGCCCGCCGGCGCACGCAGCTGCTCGGAGAGCCGCCCTCCTGACAATACGCCGGCGCGCATGCCCGCGTATAGGGATGCCTGACGCCCTCGAAAAAGGGGCCACGTGGCGGAGAGATCGGTGCTTGACACCACAGGCGGCGGACCATGGGACTGGCTGGGACGGAACTCGCCGCCGGTGCGTAGGCGAAGCATGGGAGACGCCCAAGCCGGCTGGGTGCGGCGTGGGTGGAGGGTCAGGTCCTGGGCTTCACCCGGCAAGACCGTGATGGCCTGTCCGTTGATGGTGTATTGGCCGCTGGGCAGCGCCACGGAGACGGGGAGTGGATGGCGCCGGGCCAGATCGGTCACCATGCGCTCCGCGTAGGTCTTGAGCTCCGCCGTGGCGAAGAGCTTCGGAGGCGTGACCTTGAAGGTCGCGGTGGTGGCATCGCCGCTGGTGTAGATGGTGAGGAAGCCAAAGGTACGGTTGAGCTCCCGCAGCAAAGCGCGTGCCTTTTCGGTGGCTTCTCCACTGCGCTGCAGGTCGATGGCAGCGCGGGCGAGGCACCGTGCGCCAACGATGTCGTCGATCTCGAACGCGAGCTGGGCCGACAGAGTGTAGACGTTCGGCTCCTGGCGCCCCTCAGCAGTGCTCCGGGCCATCGCCACTTCTCGCACTGCATCTTGCGTCCACCCTTTGCGCTGGAAGAGACGCGCCTGGCGGAGGTGGGTCTGCATGTCGCGCTCGGCGGCGACCACGGGAACCAGGTCCACGCAGGCGTCCGCGGCTCGGGCCGGACCACCGATGCCGAGGAGCAGACCCAGGTTGGCCACAATCACCGGGAGTAGGAGGCGCATTCGCCGGCCTCGGGAGGGTGGGGGGAGGGCGTTCCAGCCGGTGGAGGGCGCTGGGTGAGGGACGTAGCGTGGAGGTGTTGGAACCGCACGTTTTGGCGTGCTGCGTTCATGATGGGCCGCATTCATTGGTGAATGTCGGTGCCGTCGGGCGCCGGTTGGGTGGGGTGTTCGGGCACATCTCCCTCCCGCAGCCCTGCTGCGCGGAGGAGGGTGTCGGTGTACGGGTGGTGAGGGACTGTGCCCAAATCCGTTGTAGAGCACGCTTCGACCACCCGTCCCGCCAACATCACGAGCACACGAGAGCACGTGTGTCGCACGAGGTGGAGGTCGTGCGACACCAGCAGCAGCCCCCCCCCTGGTTGAATGCTCTCGGCAAGCCCGGCCACGAGGTCGAGTCGGCGTCCAGCGTCCACCCCGGCGCAGGGCTCGTCGGCCAGCACGACCCTCGGCTGCACGAGCAGCACCCGCGCGAGGCCGAGCCGCCGACGCTCTCCTCCGGAAAGACGGCCGGCGGGCACCTCAGTGCGGTGGGACAGGCCTACCCGCGCCAAGGTTGCGAGCGCTTCCTCGGAAGACCGGCCGAACCGGTGGGCAGTCTCATCCATGAGCGCGGCAGGGGTCCACGTTGGGTCGATGTGGGCATCGACGGACTGAAAGACCGCTTGGATGTCAGCCGGCGAGGGCCCGTGGGCGCGGCCGACTCGTGCGCGCACGGGCTGGCCAAAGAGACGAACCGTTCCGGCGCTGGGTGCAAGGGCACCAAGCACCGCTTTGACGAGAGTGGACTTCCCGCAGCCGCTCTCTCCCACCAGTCCGACCCGCTCGCCGGCGTGCAGCGACAGGGCGACGCCGTCGACCGCGCGGGTCACCCGGCGCGGCCACCAGGAGCGAAACGTCACTTCCAGGCCTTCGATCTCGATCAGGGGGGTCAAGGCTGTCCTCGCAGGCGCTGGACTGCAGCGTGATGGTGGGTCTGCAGTAGGTCCGGGGTGCCCTCGGCGACCACCCGACCCTGATCGAAGACGATCACGCGGTCTGCATGACGCTCGACCATTCGGAGGTCGTGGGTAATCAGCAGAATTCCCGTCCCTCGGTCGCGGATCCTGCCGAGGGTCTGGAGCAGACGTGCTTGCACAGGGCGGTCCAGGCCCGTGGTGGGTTCGTCGGCCATTAGAAAGGCCGCCCCGAGACTCAAGCCGAGCGCCACCTGAACCCGGCGGGCCATCCCGCCAGAGAGCATGTGGGGGTAGAGATCCAGCACGGCGTCTGGCTCTGCGAATCCGACTTGAGCCAGCTGTTGCGCACAGTGCGGTCGGTCCGATGATGCGCCGACGTGGCGTAGGGCATCGCGCAGCTGGCGCTGTACGGTGTGCACGGGAACCAATGCCGCGCCCGCGTCTTGGGGAATCCAAGCCACACCTTGTCCCCGCAGTCGGGAGAGCGCCTCGGAGCGGTTGGGGGCAGGAGGAGCCTCGATGACGATGTCTGGCTCTCCTGGGCGGTGCCAGGTGACCGTGCCGCTCCGCAGATGAACACTGGATGGCAAGATTCCCACGAGAGATCGGCCGGTAAGGGACTTTCCGGCACCGCTCTCTCCCACGAGCGCGACAAGCTCGCCTGAGCGCACCGTAAAGCCAACGCCCTCTACCAGAGGCTGGGCGTTGGCCTCGATGACCAAGTTTTCGAGTGTGAGGTGGTGTGTCATCCGACGCGTTCCTCCCCATTCTGGAGCCCGCGTTCCAGCTGGGCGAGCGCCGCCAGCACCAACCACAAGGCCACGGCAGGAGCCAGTCGGGCCACCCAGTGCAATCGTCCGTCGACGAGACCAGAGGCCACCATGTTCCCCCAACTGGGGATGGGTTCCTGCACCCCGATGTCGCCCAGGTAGGCGAGGCTGGTCTCGACGACGACGAAAAATCCGGCAGCCTGTAGAGCCAGCCGGGCGAGCACGTGACGACAGGTCGACCACAGGATGTGGCGCCCCAGTACCTGGGTGATGCTTAGACCATGCATCAAGCCAGCGATCACGAACTGCTTTCGCCGCATGTCGGAGACGCGGACGCGCACTTCTGTGGTCACCACGGGGACGAACGCGAGGCCGCAGCCCAGCGCCAAAACCAGTGAAGAGGGGCTGAAGATTGTGGCAAGCAGCAACACGAGAATGAACCGAGGCATCGTGGACGGCAGGCCGCCAGCGGCGGACATGG
>CAJWOS010000670.1 GCA_913044235.1 uncultured Pseudomonadota bacterium | reverse complement strand
CGCTGGGAAGACGAGACGCTCGCAGACCTCGGGATTGTCAACCACGAGCTGCTCTACTTGCTGCCTGAGCCGCCCGCCGGTTCCGGTGTGCAGGAGCAGGTGCCGCAGTATCCAGAAAATCGCGGCTATGCGGGAAAGGGGCTGGGTGCGGTCGCGATGAGTCTCCTCATTCTGCTCGTTTGGGCGGTCATGTGGGGCTTTGCCCTCACGGTAGAGCGGAGCACTTGGGCGGTGGCCATCCCAGGGGGGGCGACCGGCCTGTTTTCCATCTCGCTGTCTCGTCACATGCTCGGTGGACAGGGAAGTCAGCCGCGAATTGTGGGGCTGGCGATACCCATATTCCTGTCTGCCTTCATGCTGGTCTTTCTGCCCACCATCGGCACCATGGGGATGGATGGGCTTGCGCTTGTGTATCGAGAGACCATCAGCGGGTTCGCCACGGGGCTCGCGGGAATTTTGTTTGGGTGGCTGGCCTGGTGGGGCAGTGTGGAAGCGCTTCCTGCAGTCGAGAAAAAAATCGAAGTGAAGGCCGAGCAGGTGGTCACAGCCAACTGTGGAATCTGTCAGGGTGCCGTCACGCCCGACGTGCGGAAGGACTGCCCACACGGCTGTGGCCATGTCTTTCATACGGGATGCCACCAGGCTCGACTGGCTGTGTATCGGGGAGACGCACGCTTCTGCGCAGTCTGCAACATACAGGTCGCCTGAACACCACGCGTTTGTGACGAAGGGGGACCCAACGTCCGTGGTGTGTCGAGCGTATAGATGGAGAAGGGGCGTGGATGCTCGGCCCGTGGTGCTTGCGGTCGCTCGCGAACCGGTCGACTTCTTCCACACCGCCACGGGCGCACGGGACCGGAGGGGCTGTGCGGACTCGACCTCGATGGAACCATCGCCGACGATGGGCTGCCGGAGGGGCTGTGGGTGGGTGGGGCCACCGACAGGAGACTGGCGCAGGTCGGGTGGTCTGGGCCGAAGCGCCGCAGCTCAGGTGCGCGGCTTCCGAACGGCCCAGACGAACACCATGCGTGCGGTGGGGACACCTTCGACAGAAAGGTCCACCACAGCATCGAAGTCGACCTTACCGGTCTCGCGGTAGGCGGCTCGGAGGTCTGCTGGGGCGCCGTCGATCTTCGCGTGAGCCACCACGTCTCCGGCTCGCGCTTTCTGGTGCGTGACGCTGCTCGACTTGAGAGCGACATAGGCCCCTTTCGCCACGACGTCGGCAAACAGGGAGAGCGCGGCGGCACCCGACGCAGACTCTGCCGCGGTGTAGGCTGCCCCGGCGTGTGCGGTGCCCATGTGGTTGTGCACGGCGGGACGGGACGGCAAGGTGACCGTGGCCTGACCGGGGGTCGTGACCGGGGCGATGGAGAGGTCGAGTGTGCGAACAAAGGGAACGAGCTGGGCGAGCAGCTGTCCCGCATCGGGCGTAGCCATGGAGCCTCCGGGAGCCACAGACGTAGCCCGTCCCGCTGCGCGGTGTGGGCGCATCACGGCGAAGGCGTTTGTGGTCGCAATGTCCAGTGGGCAGAGTCTTCAGGAGGCGAGGACACGGGGCGCAGGTCCAGGCTCTTCACGGAAGACGAAGGCAGATGAAGGCCAACCCGAGCGTGGTGGACTTTAGGGCCTGCGCGGAGCGCCTCGACAGAGAGTGTGGGCGCAGGAGGTGGCGGCTCGACGGCCTCCTCGCGGTGCATTGTGATGAACAGCGCTCCGATGAAGGCAAAGAGTGCGGACGCGGCGAGCGCGACCCGGTGCAGGGTGGATGGGTGGGGCATGGGGCCTCCGACGACGGGCCATACCGAGACATCGGACGGAGAACGACAGGCTTTCGCCGACTGAGGGGTCAATGGTGCTGAGAGGTGGTGCGGCGTTAGGACTCCAGCCAACCCGGAGCTTGCCGATGTCCAGTGCCGACATGCCATCCACCGACCACCTTGCCACCCTTGAGCACCTCGACGAGGCCACGCGTACGCAGATCGAGGCGGCCGCTTTTCGCCGGCTGGTCGGCCATCTGCAGTGGCGGAAGGATGCGCAGAATATCGATTTGATGGGGCTTTCTGGTTTCTGTCGGAACTGTATTTCGAAGTGGCTGCGCGCTGGGGCAGGGGAAGCGGGAGTGGAATTGACCGACGCCGATGCCCGCCACGCGATCTATGGGATGCCCTATGGGGAGTGGAAGGCCCAGCATCAGGCGAAAGCCTCGGAAGAGCAAAAGGAGCGATATGCTCGCACCCGTTCGCTGCATGCCAAGCACGATCTCTGACCGGCGCATGTTTGCAGGGATGACCAACGCAGCACTGTGGACGGCGGTGCGCTATGACCGCTGGCGCGAACGAATTCACCGAGCTCGGATTCCAACATGGCCCGTGCACACACCCGCCTGACCAACCGCCCGGACCATCGCGACGACCTCGCCGCGGAGGCGCTCCTGATCGCCTTGCCGGAGCTTCCCACCCACGCGCCCATCCTTGTGGCAGGCGACCGAACGGGCGAGGTGGAAGACGAGCTGCGCCAGCGCGGGCACACGGTGGTGGCGTGGCGTCGGTTTGCATCTGGAGTCCAATCGGCGTCTGCTTGGCCGGAGGCGTCGAACTGTGCCGCGGCGGTCCTGCGGCTGCCCAAGGGAAGGGATGCGTTCCGCTTTGGCCTGCATGCCCTGGTGGCAGCAGTGGAGCCCGGTGCCTCGGTATTTGTCTACGGTGCCAACGATGAGGGCATCAAGCCCGCTGCCAAGCGCATGCGGTCACTGCTCGACTCCGTCGAGACCGTGGATTCACGTCGCCACTGCAGGGTGCTGCGTGGTGTTCGCTCCGACCATCCCGAAGGACTGCAAGGCAGTCTTGCAGACCATCGCCGGGAAGAATCCCTCGAGCTCGACGGCGAAGCCTACCGGTACGTGTGCTACCCAGGCGTGTTTGCCAAGGGACGCGTCGACGCCGCATCCAAGATGCTCCTCGACGCGATGCCCAAGCTGGGAGAGGGCGACCATGTGCTTGATTTTGCTTCGGGCGCGGGTCTGCTGACAATGGTGCTGGCCCAGCGAGAGCCGTCAGCCTCCTTCCAGCTGATCGACGCAGATGCTGTAGCGATCGTGGCCGCGAAGGAGAATGTTCCAGGCGTACTGGCCATTTGCGGGGATTCATGGGGACGACTGCCCTCCTACCGACGCTATGACCGCATCATCTCCAACCCTCCCATTCATACTGGGAAGGGCCGCGATTATTCCGTGCTTACGAGGCTTGTGGAAGGTGCGGAGATGAGGCTCTTGCCGGGCGGTTCGTTATGGCTCGTCGTGCAGAGACAGATTCCGGTTCGTCCGATGCTGGAGTCCGCCTTCGACGACGTCTCCGTCGCAGCCGAAGACCCTCGCTTCCGGGTCTGGCGCTGCG
>CAJWOS010000669.1 GCA_913044235.1 uncultured Pseudomonadota bacterium | reverse complement strand
CGTCATCATGAAGGGTGTCGTCAAGAACATCACCGACTACGGTGCGTTCATCGACCTGGGCGGTATCGACGGTCTCCTGCACATCACCGATATGACCTACGGCCGCATCAACCATCCCTCCGAGATGGTCGAAGTGCATCAGGTTCTGGAAGTGAAGGTGCTCAAGTACGACGCCGACACCCAGCGTGTGAGCCTCGGATACAAGCAGATTCGCCCGGATCCGTGGGACGAAGTCGACCTCAAGTACCCCGTGGGCGCAATCGTTCGCGGGCGCGTGGTGTCGATGCCTGACTACGGTGCATTCATCGAGCTGGAAGATGGCATCGAAGGCCTCGTCCACATCTCCGAAATGACCTGGAACAAGCGAATCAAGCACCCATCGAAGCTTGTCAACATGACGGACCTCGTGGAAGCCAAGGTCATCGGCGTCGACGTCGAGTCCAAGCGGATTTCGCTGTCCATGCGTGAGCTTGAGGCCAACCCTTGGGACCTCGTGGAAGAGCGCTACCCGGTCGGCTCGATTGTCCGGGGCAAGGTTCGGAACATCACCGACTTCGGCCTGTTCGTGGGCATCGAAGAAGGCATCGACGGACTTGTCCACATCTCCGACCTGTCTTGGTCGCAGCGTGTGAAGCATCCTTCCGAGGTGTACCAGAAGGGCGACGAGGTTGAAGCTCGCGTGCTGAATATCGATCGCGAAAACGAACGCTTCTCGCTCAGCATCAAGAACCTCCGCGAAGACCCATGGTTCTCCGTGCAGGCGCGCTACTTCCTCGGCCAGGTGGTCCAGGGCAAGGTGGTGAGTCGGACCGACTTCGGTGTCTTCGTAGAAATCGAAGAAGGTGTCGAGGGTCTCGTGCACATGTCTGAGATGACCCAGGGTGATGGCGAGTGGGAAGAGCTCTACACGATGGGCAAGGCTGTCTCTGTGGAGATCCGACGCATCGACCAGCACGACCGTCGCATCAGCCTCTCGGAGCGCGGTGCCGTCGAGCGCGGTGAGACCGAAGGCTCGGTGCAGGAATACATGGCTCAGCAGGGCGACAGCTCCGCACGACTCGGCGATGTGTTCGGCGAGCTGGGTGTGAAGCTCCGCAGCGAGTGAGCCTCCTCGCTTCGCTTCGCCCGGCAGTCACAAGGCTGCCGGGCGTTCTGGTTTTTCCCGCCAAAGGCGCAGGGCCTTGCCGCTCCTCCTGCACGGCTGGCAACTGGAAACGAGACCGGGTTGCGGCACCCACGTTCGTATTGGTTAAAGCGCTCACATCGGTCGATGGGCTGCGTCCTGCTGCAGTCCACGCGGAGGACTCGTGTCAGTTGTTCGTTGGATTCTGCTCGTCATCCTTGTGATTGCCGCAGCTCTGGGGGCGTTGTTCACCATCCAGAACGCCAACTGGACTGCGCAGTTGTCCATTGACCTTCAGGTGTATGCGGCCCAGCTCAAGCGCCCGATGCCAGTGCCGCACTTGATGTGGTTCTCGTTTGGCGTGGGCCTGGTCACGGGTGTGCTTGCGCTCCCCGTGCTGCGCTCGTTGTTTTCCAGCGGAAGCCAAGGCTACAACGACGACTACACCGCCCCGACTCACTGAACGAGTCGGGCGCAAGCACACCCGCAGCGCTCGGGACGGACCGGGCTGGAGGATCAGGTGCGTCTTGATTTGGACCCCATGTGGCCGCGGACGGTTGCGTTTTTGATGTGTGTTTCTTGTTCCGGCGAGCCTGCGGTGGGTCTGCCCGTCGACGGCGATGTGGGTGCAGTTCGCGAGGTGCTTCCCACGGTCGTGCAGGAGGCTCCGTCTGGAGTATTCACCCAGCGGGAGGTTCCGCAGAGCGTCCCGATGGACGATCTGATGCCACTTCTGCCGGCCTACAACGGCCTCACACCAGTCGACAAGCAGAACCTCACGGCGGTGCTGAACACCGTGGACGCCCCCTGCGCGCCTTGTGAAGGAACCTCGTTTGCAGCGTGCGTGGTGAAGTCTGCCGACGGGTGCGAGAACCTCTCTGAGCTGATCGATCGCACCGTAGCAATGGTCAACTCGGGGGCGCCCCCCACCAAGGTGCGGGAGGCGGTGCTCTATACAGATGTCTGGCTGCCAGTTCCGCCCGCGACCGATGGTCGCCCGATCGATGGCGACTCCAAAGGGATGCCCCTCGATGTTTGGGTGGACGCCGCAACCGCGTCCGTCCGGACCGTCACCAAGACCCTGGACGCACTCAATCTCGAGACCGTCGCCATCACCTTCCGGGTGACCTCCTTCTCGGACAATCCGGTGCATCACGACTGGGCCGTCGCTGCTGTCGCGGCAGACCAGCAGGGGAAGATCGAGGCCTGGCTCCGTGCCACACATGCATGGCGGGACGAGCAGCGAGCGGTCGAGTCCGGCGCCGAGATGAAGCTGAGCACCGAAGACATCGAAGTCGTTGCTGCAAGCCTCCTGGCAGATGGCCTCGACATTGACCAGTTCAATCAAGTGCGAGCGAGCTCGGCTGCAAAGCGTCGTGTCGACGATGACCGAGCGCTTGCCAAGACGCTCGGGATTCGGGTTGCACCCTCTTGGGTGGTGGACGGCTATCGGCTTCGAGGTGCGCAGTCCGTGTTTGCCATTCAACGCGTGATTGACTTGGAGCGCGAGTCCTACGTTCGCACTTCCCAGCCTGAGGAGCAGTGAATGCCGCAGAAACGATCGGTGCGGGTAAACCCCGGCCGGCTTGCGGCGGCGCGAGCACTTTTAGGGGTCGAGCGCGGCGGACATGCAGACCAGCTTCTGGAGCAGCTCGCTCCAGACGGGCGGGACCGGGGGCTCTCCTGGCACCTCACGCTCGGCGTTTTGCGTCGCCAAGGAAGCATTGATCATATCATCGCGCCGTTTTCCAAGCGGGCCATTGAAAAGCTCGATCCCCCCGTGCGGGCCGCGCTCCGCATCGGAGCGTTCGAGCTCTTGTACGGGCGCACCCGCCGTCATGCAGCCGTCCATCAAGCGGTCGACCTCGTTCGGGCGCTGCGGGCTGGAAGGGCCGCAAAGTTCGTCAATGCTGTACTTCGGAAAGTCTCCGGTGTGAGCGCTCCCACAGATCCGTTCTTGGATCTACCGCCCTGGCTACAAATGCGATTTGCCGACTGGCCCGATTGGGTGGCACGGCTCGGTGATCCCCCGCCGGTCTGCGGGGTGTGGCGCGACTCTGAACCGAACAATCGAGACATCGAGGCTCGCCCTGCTCTGGCAGGTGGACGCTCCCCAGACGGCGCGTTCAACTCGTGGGACCGGCAGCCATTTCTCACCACCGTGGCAGATGGTAAGACTCCGTCCATGGACATGGCGTGGCGAGAAATCCATCACAACTTCTTCGTGGACAACTACTCGCCGCAAGAAAACGTCGACAATGATGACGGTTCGCGT
>CAJWOS010000668.1 GCA_913044235.1 uncultured Pseudomonadota bacterium | reverse complement strand
CATCACCCGGCTCTCGGCTCTCGCTGCTCCTGCTTTGGGCCTTTTTTTCTCCCCCTTCTTGCTCCTCAATTGCTTTCCCCGCCGCGTTCCGCGTTCGTCTTCATCTCGCGCGTCTCGGCCGGGCCTCGGGCCTCGGGCCTCTCGGCGCATGTCCCGTGTCTCGGTCGAGTGCCTGGACCATTCCTCCCTTCAGGCTGACAAGGATGCGATCAGACGCCTCGCCAATGGCCAGGATGGAGGCTGGCATGCGGGCTTGCCAGGCGAACGCACCATCTCCGATGGTGACCGCACGGACCTCTCGACCGTTGCGCACCCCGATCGCGAGTCGGTCGGTGGCCAGCGGCGGCACTTTGTCCATGAACAGCTGCCCGGCCCACAGAGTGTCGCCGGTTGTTCGGTCGATGCCCGCGAGGCGACCGCTTCCTTCGCGCACGACAACCCCATTCTCACCGTCGATCGCAACCGCGTGGGTGACTCCCATCGGTGTGCGGACTCGCTGCCAGCGGCCGCCGCCGCCGGCCTCCACCTCGGCCACGAAGAGCTCGCCGGGACCGGTCACGCCAAGAATGCGTCCGTCGATGACCTGTAGGTCGGGGCGCAGCGGCGCGGGCAGAGGGATGTCGGCTTCGATGGCACCGGTCTCCACCGAGACCACCACAAGACGGTCGGTACCAATGGCGATGCCCACCGAATCGGGTGCGATGGGCCACCATGCAGTGGCAGCAGAGCCCAAGTCGAGCTGCCAGCGGTAGCGCGGATCGGTGGGCTGGGGCGCTGCGTGGATGGGCTCGGGAAACCGACCGTGCGTGATGGTGGCAGAAGGGGTGTTGGTTTCCGTGAAGTGGGTCCAGGCACCGGTGGGCGCGCCATCCGTCATTTGTCCGGTGCGGATGATGCGCCCTTGGGTGTCGTAATACCGCCACTTTCCGTGCTGCTGACCGTCTTCCCAGTAGCCCCGCTCAGTGATCCGGCCCGTGGCTGCAGTCTTGATGGAGGGCCCCTGGCGAGTGCCATCGGGCAGAGCGCACCATGCTTCGGTGCCTTCCGCGAGCGTGTGCTCGGCGGGCTGTGTGCCCGGTGGGCAGTCCAGAGATGCTTCCGCGAGCGCGGGGCCCATTCCGCACAGCCAGAGCCCCAGGCCGAGGCCCGCAGTGCATCGGGGATGTCTTGTACCGCTCAAGGGGCAAAGGGCCGGGTGGTCTCCACCACGGCGATTTCTTCGACGGGGCCAGTCATGACCACGAAGAGCGCACCATCGACCCGGATGTCGAGCGCGCCGCCTTCCATCTCGACACGCACGGGGCTCTGCACCCGCCCACTCTTCACCGCGGCAACTGCGGCTGCACAGGCCGAGGAGCCCGAAGCCTGAGTGGGGCCAGCGCCGCGCTCGAAGACCCGCAGCGCGAGTGTGTGCGGTCCCGTGACCTGCACGAACTGAACGTTGGTGCGGTTGGGAAAGAGCGCATGGACTTCGAGCACGGCTCCCCAGGCCCGCCACGGGAGGTGATCGAGCGTGACCGCTTCTGTGAGTTGGTCGTCGACAAAGACCACGCAGTGGGGGTTGCCCATGCCTACGGCATGGAGGTGTAGGATCGTGTCGTCGATGAGCTCGGGGCGATCCCAGACCCGCTCGGCGGTGGGAATTTCAGGGGCTGCGAGCGTGGCGGTACCCATGTCGACCGTGACGTGTGGACCCTCAGGGTGCACTCGGCAACGCACGATAGCGCCGCCCACCTCGATGGTGTGCTCAAGGTCTGCATGGCAGCGGTCGACCAGGTAGCGCGCGAAGATTCGCAGGCCGTTGCCGCTCTTCTCTGCGAGAGAGCCATCGGGATTCCAGATGCGCAGACCATGCGCGGCTGCCTCACTGACCACAGGCTCGAGGACCCCGTCACCGCCCACCCCAGTGTGCCGGTCACACAGTGCGCGAACGATCTCGGGGGTGAGGGTGTGGCGACTCGCCAGCACGAGGTAGTCGTTGCCGATGCCGTGGCTGCGAATGAGCCGCATGGCGATCTCCGTTTTGACCGGACTGAGGTGGGTTCGAGGGGCTGTTCGTTCGCTCGGCGGTTAACCGAAGAGAACCGGAGTCGGAGTCTGCAATGTCCTCGTCTGAAGCCCCCGAAACCGAAGGGCTCCCGGCTGCGATCCAAGGGCTGGCAGTCGATCCGAACAACCCGCGGGCCGCGGAGATCGTCCGCAGTCTGGCGCAGCACGTGGACCTCTCCCTGCTCGGGCCCGACATCTGTGTGGTGGCCGGTGGCGATGGCTTCATGTTGTCCACCATTCGGCAGCGGGGAAGCCACCCCACCTACCTCGGCATCAACGCTGGCCGATTGGGCTTTTTGCTTAACGATGTGGGCGATTCCGCCGTCCTTGCAGACCAGCTGGAGCGGCGCGCCTGGACCGTCACCGCCTTTCCTCGCTTGCGCGTCACGGCAGAGCGAGTGGACGGGACGACGGTGACCGCCCTGGCAGTCAACGACCTCTATATGGAGCGCTCCACGGGTCAGACCGCCCATCTCCAGGTGCGCATCAACGGAGATGTTGTGGTGTCTCGGCTGATCTGCGACGGCCTGCTTGTGGCCACTGCACTCGGCTCGACCGCCTATTCCTACTCCGCAGGTGGGGTTCCTTGTCACCCACTGGTGCGCACGGTTCTGGTCACCCCCATCGCACCCCACGTGCCGCGCCTCACGCCGATGGCGCTGCCCACGGATGCGCTCGTGGAAGTCGAAGCACTCGACATTCATCGCAGACCTGTGCGGGCCGTCGCTGATGGTGTGGATCTGGGGCCGGTGGTGCGGATGCGTGTGGAAGATGCTGGGGACGAAATTCGTCTCGCGTTCCTCGAGTCGCATGACTTCACACGGGCGATGTTCCGCAAGGTCCTGCGAACCTAAAGTCGGGTCGGACTCAGGGAGACTTTGGCGGGGGCACAAGGCGCAGTGTGGTGCGTTTCGCCTCAGCGGCTTCGACCGGGGAGATTCGGCCGAGGTCGCGCATGTTGTCGAGGATCACGTTCATACGAGCTCGGGGAGGGCGTCCGCCTTGCCATGCTCGCTGGCCGCGACTGCGGGGAGCGGGGAGCAGTGCTGCGAGGAATGCCACTTCGTTTGCGGTCAGGCGGGCGGGCCGTTTCAGGAAGTAGGCCGAGGCCGCTGGGCCTACTCCATACAGGTCCTCGCCCAGCTCCACCACGTTGATGTAGAGCTCCAAGATGCGCTGCTTGGGCACCACGCGGTCGAGCTCAAGTGCATACAGCAGCTCGCGAAGCTTGCGGACCAGGGTGCGCTCGCGGGTCTCGAGGAAGAGATTCTTGGCGACCTGCTGCGTGATGGTGCTGCCGCCGCTAGGCTGATCGCGGTCGTGTCGCGGCGCTGCTGCCGCCGCTGCCTCCGCCTGCG
>CAJWOS010000667.1 GCA_913044235.1 uncultured Pseudomonadota bacterium | reverse complement strand
TATTGGTGAAGCTCCACCACGCCCACGCCAATTGCGCGGTCCATCTGCGCAACGGGTCGGAACACGCCCCCCGGCACACCGTCGACTGTGCGGGTCGCGACGGTGTGATCCGGGTCGTGTTCGAGTGGCTTCCACTGGGCGATGCGTGCGCGCTCTTGGCGGTGCAAGCGTCGGTGCAGACCGAGGCCCACGACCACCCTCATCTCGCCGCGGATGTGTGGCCTGAGAGCCTGCAGCGCCGGGCCTGGATCAAGCGGGCGGGTGGCGTCGGGAATACAGACTGCGGCTGAGCCATCGAGGATTGTGCCATCGAGCACCGAGGCGACTGTTGGGCCAAATCGGGGGGTCACGGTGCCGTGCTCGGTGAGGGGTAGGGCCCCGGCTGCATGCGCGTTCGCACTTGATCGAAGCCCAGCAAGAGGAAGAATGGCAGGTAGATCACCACGGCGGGCCACCACTGTGGCTGCCACTGTCCAGTGACAGGGTCGAGAGTGACGAGGACGACGTAGGCCAAGGGGGTAATCGCGGCGAGGAGGGTCCATGCACGGACGCCACAGATCAGGGCGGGAACCCAGGCCCACGCGATGTACCAGGGATGGACCGTGGGGGAGAGCAACACGAAAGTGCCGCCGGCAACCAGAGCGATCTCGGCCGGGTCGGTGCGGGTCCAGAGGGCGTGTCCCACCACGACTCCAGCAACGGCCAGGAGAACGGGACGGGTCGATGCTCCGAGGAGGCTGTGGACCATCGGATGGATGCTGCCGTTGAATGACCAGTGTCGAGCGTAGGTCTCGAGGCCTTCAAAAAGTCGGGGGCCGGCTTCGAGAAAGGGCCATGTGGCAGCGACTCCGATTGCGAGCACTACCACGGCTTCGGGCCAGGTACGACGAGGACGCCGAAGCAGGGCCACGAACACGACTCCGGGCAGGAGCTTCACCAAGGCGCCCAGGCCCGCCCACAGCACGCCGGTGCGGTGTCGGTCCCAGCTGTGGATGGCGAGGACCAGACAGAAGATGGCGATGGGTTCGAGGTGACCGCTGCCGGCAGACTCGACGGCGCCGAGTGGCAGCAGCGCATACAGCCATGCCCCACCGACTGGATGCCGTCGGTCATGGAGAATTCGAGCAAGCAGGGCCGCAATCCCGGCGTCGGCGAGTGCGGAGACGATCTTGAACGGCAGAGGATCGGCCCAGATCGCAGCGATGGAGGCGAACAGTCCCATCGCCAGCGGCGGATAGATGCTCGGGATCTCGGGATGGTTCACCATTGCTCGATGGGTGTCTTGAGACCACTCGGACAGCGCGAGCTCAGCGGGTGCCTGCAGATAGGGATTGCCGCCATGCGCGGTCAGCGTGCCCTCCCAGATGTACCGAAACAGGTCGTCGGACAGCGTTGGGGGAGACGCCAGGAGGATGACCCGTACCAGGAGCGCCACCAGAAAAATGCGCTGCATCGGCAGTGTGGGACGTGGCAGGGCGAGCACCCCGGCACCCCATACCAGCAGGAGGGCGACCGCCTCGAAGGCATGATCGCGAAGGTCGCCCAGCAGGACGATGCTGATGGCCCCGAGGACCGCCCAGACGATGGCAGGCACGGGATGGCCCTCCGTGACGGTGGAACGGGCAGACCCGTAACCCGCGATGCCGGCCTCGGATGGTACCGTGCAGGGCGGCCCGAGGAAACGGTTGGAATCCACGCGCATCGGTTCTGAAACTCGCACGCGTCCGGATCAAAGATGGCGGGTGGTGTTGGTGCGTGTGGCGCCGGAGCTGCGCGGCGCGGTTCAGGCAGTGCTACCGGGCGACCGCTTGCTGGAGGTGGCGGAGCTTCCGCTGGTCATCCGGACCACGGGAGACCGCAACAAGGCCCAGCGGACGGCCTTTCGACTGCGAGATGCCGGGGCGGTCGTCTTGGTCATCGAAGAGCCTGCAGATGGAGACGGTGCGTTCTGTCCCGACCATCCGGATCGTGTGGCCGCGCGGTTGTGCTTGGGATGCGGACGACCGGTGTGTTCGTCGTGTCGAGATGCCGCGGGTGGTGAGCTTGTCTGCTACGCTTGTCGCCAGAAGGGCGCCACGCCCCGGGCGCGGGTTCGAAGACGCCAGCTGTTCGTGCTCTTCCTGTTCGTGGTGTTCCTGTACGAGGTGATCGACTTTCTGCAGGATGACAAGGCGGCGGTCGATCCGAACGGACGTGTTCGCGTCGCGGTATTTCAGTTTGTGCCGCCCAACATTCCCTTCCCCGCGGCGGTCGAGGAGCTGAACCGGCCATCCGATCCGAACACCCTACCCACCTCCCTGCACGACATCGCCCCCTGGTTCAATGCAGAGCGGGCCCGATACGGCCGTCCGGGGATGTATCTTGAGGTGGACGTATTTGGCCCGTGGGGGCGTGTGGTCGAGCCTCCTGTGCTCGACGACCCGGACCTTCCGGCCTGGATGGTGGGAATCCGGGGCTGGCAGTACGCGCGCTTCTTCCACAACCTCGTGACCGACCAGGGAGAAGATCCTGACGACTATGCGGCACGTCTGTACTTGGTGTACAGCCACAATGAGGACGATATCGCTGCTCACTCTCGCGGTTCCGAGAAGGGACGCGTGGCCGCGGTCTATGTGGACCTGAACGAACAAAATCCAGGGTACGGTGTCCTCACCGTTGCCCATGAACTGGCCCATACGCTGGGTGCGCAGGATTTCTACAATCCGCGCACATACCTTGCGATGCATCCCGAGGGCTTTGTGGAGCCGTTTGCCGACCCCTTGTATCCCCAGGAGTTTGCGGAGCTTATGGCAGGCGACATTCCCATCGGTCCGTCCTCGGAGCGAGAGGCGCAGTCGCTCGACGATGTGCGCATCGGGTACGCCACTGCACGCGATTTGGGCTGGATCAGTCCCGAGCTTGCAGATGTGTTCTTCACGCCCTGGCAAGCCTCACCGGAAGAAGGGTTGCGGCTACTGGGCCGACGGGGGCCAGGGACCGTGGACGACCGGCGGAACACCAAGGGACTCGAGGACGTCGAGAGCAGCGATCTGGGTGGCGAATCGGGCGATATCGGCACGGGGATGGACCCGACACAGCTCGGGGCTGGTGACCAATAGGTACTGCACGAAGCCGGTGGCACGGTCGCGGTACAAGCAGTGGCACCAAGAGCGGGTGTGGGGCTCGGCCACCAGAGCGTGGGCTTCACGGGTCCGGTCGTCGGCGAGACGGAGCTCTCCGTCTGCGTCTTGGGTGAACAATACTCCCGGTCCGTGGTGGGCCAGCGTGCGGTCGAACTCCGAGCCGAAGTCTGCGCGGGTGGTGTCGGTGTGCGGATGGCTCATCTGCGTTCCAGGGGGCCTTTCCACTGGGAGTATCCGCCGACAAGGTAGCTGGCATCGATGCCATGGCGGCGTAGCCAGACGGCCATC
>CAJWOS010000666.1 GCA_913044235.1 uncultured Pseudomonadota bacterium | reverse complement strand
GAACCGCCCTGGAGGCCGCAGCGCACACCTGCAGGGCACTTGGTGTTGGTTCCGGGGGCGCGATGGCAGACCAAGCGCTGGCCGGAGGACGCATGGGTTGCACTCGGCCGACGTTGGAGCGGTCCGATCTGGGTGGTGGGAGGACCGATGGAGACCGATCGCCTGACTGCTGTGGCCCGCGGCATCGGCTCGACTGCACGCGTGCTTGCCGAGGCTGGGTTCGCGCGCACGATCGAGGTGCTGGGCACGGCCCGGGCGGTTGTTGCCGGCGACACCGGTCTGATGCACATGGCAGGCGCGCTTGGAGTCCCGCTCGTGGGGCTCTTTGGGCCGACTTCGGCGCGTGACGGCTTCTGGTGCTATCCGGGCGAGGTGGTGTCTCTCGAGCTCGACTGTGCGCCTTGCAGTCGTCATGGCGGCGCCCGGTG
The DNA here is from genome assembly GCA_913044235.1 of uncultured Pseudomonadota bacterium. GTDB lineage: Bacteria > Myxococcota_A > UBA796 > UBA796 > UBA2385 > CAJWOS01. The sequence goes on along the minus strand of CAJWOS010000666.1, from coordinate 2,984 downwards.
TCCGGAGGCGCACCATGCATGCATGCGAGAGCTTCCCGTGGAGCAGGCCTGGCAGGCGCTGGACCGGGTGGTGTCCCGGTGAAGCGGGTGTTGATGTTGACCCGGGACCTACCGCCGGGTCGCACCGGAGGGGTGGCGAGCTGGGTGGACGACGTGGCGCGAGCGCTCGTTGCACATGGTCGCGATGTCACCGTGCTTGTGGAGCGAAGGGCACTGCAGGTAGACCCGACCCGCTCGTACCAGACGGTCGGGGTCGCAGGACGAAGCTGGCAGCAGTGGCAGGGAGTCTGGATGGGGGCAGCGGCGTTGCCCCAATTGGACTCGGACACGGTGGTTTTGGGCGCCTCCTGGAGACTCGTTTCCGCGCTGGCTCGACTGCACCGCAGTGGGATGGTGCTGGCCGGGGCCCACGGCAGCGATCTCACCCGAATCGGTGCCGATGCGCGGTGGTTTCAGCAGGTGTCTCAGCGCATCCACTTGCTTCCCGTGTCGGACTTTCTCGCCGAGCGTGCACGCGCACTGGGTGCGCCCCATGACCAGATCCACACGATGCCTTGGCCCCTGTCGCTCGACCATGCGCAGATGCGAGGTCGGCAGTTGGCAATGGTCGCTCGCTTGGTGCCAGGCAAAGGACTGCGCGATGCACTCGTGCTTGCGCATCGACTCGGTCGGCCGCTCGTCGTGGTGGGAGACGGGCCGGCCCGTGCGCAGGAAGCAGCGTTTGCAGATCGGCATGGCATCGACGTGGACTGGCGGGGAGCGCTGCCGCGCGAAGAGGCTCGAGCAGTGCTTCGACGAGCCGCAGCGGTTTTGCTGCTGTCGGAGCCGGACTCCTTCGAAGGACTGGGCTTGACGGCGCTGGAGGCTTCAGCAGTGGGCGTGCCGGCCATCGGACGTGATGTGGGCGGCGTGCGAGAGGCTGTGGGACCTGGACTCTTGCTGTCGCGGGATGCATGCATGGACACCCTCGATCTCACCTCGATTCGGGCGTTTCTCGGGGACCGCGACGCGGGCCGTCATGCGCAACAGCACGTGCGGTCACACCATTCCCCCGCAGCGTTCGTACACCAGTTCGATGCAGTGGTGGCAGCGGCGGCCCGACCATGAACGGCCGCATCCTCATGTTGTACCGCCCGGAGCTGCCGGGCCAGCGAGCGCAGACCATTCAGGTGCTGCACATGGCGCGTGCGTTTGCTGAGCGCGGCTTTGAGGTCACGGTCCTGGGCAATCGACGCGACCGTACAGCCACCCCGCAGGCGGCTCTGCGAGCGCTTGGGATCTCAGCCTGTCCCGGTCTTCATGTGCAGCTGGCCCCGGCGCGACAGCGAGGGGTTGCGGGTGCTTGGTTCCGTCTTCAGGCGTATCGGTGGAGTCGTGGCCAACCGGGGGTGGTGTTTGCTCGAGATCTGGAGCGGCTGGTCGACGGGGCAACCTGGTGGCGAGACCGGCACCGGGTGGTGCTCGAGGTCCATGGACGCACAAGCGGAGATGCGGGAGCACCGGCGAGTGCATTCGACCTGGAGCAGGCGGCCCTCCGGCTGGCGGGTGGGGTGGTTGCGAATTGTGAAGGCACTGCTGATGAGTGGCGGGAGACGCACGGAGGGGCGCTTCCGGGACCGATTGTGGTGCAACACAATGGAACGGCGGCAGGTCGGCGACGGGCACCCGTGGAGACGGATGGAGTGGTGCGCGCGGTGGGATCGCTGCGCGCCTTCAAGGGATGGCACACACTCGCGGAGGCGGCTCGGATGCGAGGGGTTGGGCCGATCGAGCTCGTCGGTGGCCGGCGAACGGACCTGCCCGGTGTCGATATGCTGGGTCTGGCGGTGCGTGAAGCCGTGCCCTTTCCGGAAGTTCCCGATCTCTTGGCCAGTTCGTCCGTGTTGGTTCTCCCGTTGTCCGACAATCGCTTCGGTCGGATCCTGACCTCGCCGCTCAAGCTCTTCGACTATCTCGCCACAGGGGTGCCTCTGGTCCTGCCAGACCTACCGAGTATCTCGCATGCACTGCTTGCTGCCGGAGCGGACGCCTCGGGACTGGAGCGGTACCAACCGGGGAATGCCGCGTCCCTGGCCCGCGCGATTCGCAGGGCGCGACGGCAGGCGCCACGGTCGCCCGTGATGCGCACCTGGCAGCATCGAGCTGATGCGCTGATCCCGCTGTTGTTCCCACCATCGTCGCCACTGGCGCCACTGGCGCCACAGATGGCGTGAGGCGCACCATGCGCGGACGTGGAGCGAGCGGTCCGTCGGGTAAAGGGCTCGCGCGCCGCACATTGGTGCAGTCTGGACTACACTTCTGGATGCACTGCATGTCCTGTGGCACCGTGCGACGGCAGGGGCGTTTTGGACTCGAAGCGGCACCCACCCCCAGCTCGGCGTGGTCCATGATGCTGATGGAGCAGGGGTTTTGATGCGCGTCCTCTATCTTCTTCGCTACTACCCAACGGTTTCCGAGACCTTTGTGTACCGGGAGATCGATGCGCTCGTGGCACGGGGAGTAGAGGTGGTGGTCGCCGCTCTGGGCTCCCGCCCGGATGGTGAACTGCAAGACGAGCCGCCGGATGCACCGGTGCAGATGGTCCCTCGGCGACCGCTGGTGGGGCGGCTGTCGAAGCCCACGGCTGGGATGCAATGGCTGTCGAAGCACCAGCGGTCGAAAGACGTGCAGCGCTTGCCTTGGATCCAGCGACTTGCCCGCAAGTTCGATCGAATTCATGTGCACTTTGCTGGTGAGGCAGCGGAGCTGGCTCATGCGATTCACCGGAACTGCGGGCTCCCGTATACAGTCACCGTCCATGCCGTAGACCTCTTCCGCCCCCGTCCGAGCCTGGAAGAGGTGCTGGCTTCTGCGGAGACCGTCTTGGCGGTGGCCGACCACCATGTGCGACACCTCGAAGCACTTGGGGTGACTTCCCGTCGACTGCGCTGTGGACCGGACCTGGGACGGTGGCGGGTGCGACCGCTGCCTGGACCCGAGCTGCG
>CAJWOS010000665.1 GCA_913044235.1 uncultured Pseudomonadota bacterium | reverse complement strand
CAAGAGCCGCCGCGACCGCCGGCTCCGGCAGAGGATCGGCAGCGTCTGGATCTGCCGCGCGAGGAGCGACGCGGCCACGCGGAGCGCGCGCTCGCAGGCGAGCCGCGCCTCGCGGCTCCGCGGCGCCGGCGCCCATGGCATCACCGCGCGGTCGACGCCGTCGACGCTGCGGAGCGCGCCGCGGCCAGCCAGAGCACCGTGGCTCGCGCGACCATCATTGGTCGGGTGCACTACTATCGTGGCATGGCGATCTACATAGACGGGGATCAAGACTCCGCCATGGACAGCTGGCGGACCGCGCTCTTGATCGACAACACGCTCCAGTGGGACGAAAGCATCGCCAAGGACGACCAGGCGCAGGACCTCTTCGAGGCGCTGCGCAAGGAGGTTCGCGACCGCCCCGAGGAGGATGCGGGCGTCCCGCCGATGCTTGGCCTGGCAAAGCTGTATGTGGACGGGGAGCGGATCTGTCCAGGAGGAACAGTCCAAAGTGGCACGCACCTGATGCAGGTAGAGTGTCCCGATGATGGCCTCCAGGGGCAGTGGGCAACATTCCCTCGGAAGAAGAAGGTGAAGTGGCTGAAGCTTTGCCCCACAGGTGTCGACACGTCGCTGGTTCCTGAGCCGGAGGAAGCTGAAGAAGAAGACATGTTCAGCTTTGACGATGCCCTGGGCGAAGAAGAGGCTGGCTGCCCTCCGCCGGGCGATGCGTCTGCAGAGCAGATTTCTGAGCCGGCTCCAGAGCGCAGTGGCCCCACGTCCGGTCCGCTGATCGAGCACCGCGTGTCTTGGCCGCTTGTTGCGGCTGGTGGCGGGCTTCTTCTCGGCGGCGGGGCTGCACTTGCCGTGGCTTCATCGCGCAAGGCAGCCTTCCTCGACACCACGTTCACTTCATCGGCCGAGGTCGACACCGAAGCCAAACGGGTCAACAACGTGGCCTGGGTGGGAACAGGGCTCTCGGTTGTGGGTGGTGGCCTTTGTGTCGCGGCCGTGATTCCCTGGTAGTGTCGCGGCCCCCTGGCTGGAAATTCGACCGGGACCACTCCGACGTGCTAGCAGCGTGTCGGCCTCACGGGCTGTGGCGCACCACCGCACCGCAGCCGGCTGCCGTGTGGAGGAAGGATGTCCAACACCACCGTTCTCGAGTTCGAACGTCCGATCATCGAGCTTCGCAAGCGGATCACGGCGCTCCTCGAAATTGAGTCCGATACCGGATCTGACCTCTCAGCCTCCATCGACCAGCTGCGAAGGCAGGCCGAGCAGCTGCAGAAGCAGATTTTCTTGAATCTCACGCCTTGGCAGCGCGCACTGTTGTCGCGGCACCCAAACCGGCCCTACTGCTTGGACTACGTAGAGCAGCTCTTCACCGACTGGCTGGAGATACACGGTGACCGTGCCGGATTTGACGACGCCGCGATTGTATGCGGATTGGCGCGGCTCAATGGGCGCCCCGTTGTCGTGATTGGTCAGCAAAAAGGGCGCAACACGAAGGAAAACCTGAAGCGCAACTTCGGGATGCCCCGCCCAGACGGGTACCGGAAAGCGCTGCGTGTAATGAAGTTGGCGGCACGCTTCGGGCGTCCCATCATCACCTTCATCGACACACCGGGAGCGTTTCCCGGAATCGATGCCGAAGAGCGCGGGCAAGCGGAAGCCATTGCCCGAAACATTCTTGAAATGGCAACCTTCGAAGTCCCGATCGTGTGCTGCGTCACGGGTGAGGGAGGCTCCGGAGGGGCGCTCGCTCTGGGCGTCGGAAACCGCGTAGTGATGCTTGAAAACAGTATCTACAGTGTGATCTCGCCCGAAGGGTGTGCCGCGATTTTGTGGAGAGATCGGGCGGAGGGTCCCCGTGCGGCGGAGGCGCTTCGCCTCACGGCCGGGGACTGCCTTCGGCTGGGTGTGGTCGACGAAGTGATTGGAGAGCCTGCCGGTGGCGCCCATCGCGACCCGCAAGAAGCCATTGCTGCGGTGGGGGCTTCTCTCGCGTACCATCTCGATGCGCTGAAGGGGATGTCGGGGGCTGAGCTTCGAGCAGATCGCTACGAACGGTATCGTCGACTGGGTGAGTTTGAGGTCGCCAATGCCGACCTGGCTGTCTCTGAGACCGCCCCGGCGCAATGATGGAGCGAGCAGCCCGAGAGGGGAGGGGAGTCATGCAGTCGCCCTTGAGCATCGCTATCGATGGGCCCGCGTCCTCGGGAAAGGGTACCGTCGCACGGATGGTTGCCCATGCCCTCAACCTCTCCTACGTCGACACGGGGGCGATGTACCGCTCCGTTGGCCTTCGCGCCCTCGAGCTGGGCATCCGCACCACCGATGGCCCCGCGGTGGGCGCCCTCGCCGCCTCGCTGAACTTCGCGTTTTCATGGGATGGAGCGCGCTTGAGGGTGGCAGTCGACGGCGAAGACCTCACCAAAGCGATTCGGACAGAACGCGTGGGGCAAGCCGCATCGGATGTGGCGGTACTCGTGGAAGTCCGCGCGGCGCTGTTGGAGCTTCAGCGGGAGCTGGCGAAAAATGGTGCCGTGCTGGACGGGCGCGACATTGGCACGGTGGTGCTGCCAGACGCCGACTTGAAGGTCTACCTGGACGCGTCGCCTGAAGTCCGGGCCTCACGACGCCGTGACGAGCTTGCCGCACGTGGTGACCATCGACCCCTGGAGGCCGTGCTCCGAGATATCCTGGCGCGAGATGCACAGGACTCCGGAAGGGAGCATGCGCCGTTGTGTGCCGCGGCCGATGCAGTTCGCATCGACTCTACGCATCGCACCCCACAGCAGGTCGTCACGGAAATCCTGCGCTTGGCGGGCCAGATTGGCGGCGTATCTGCTCCAACGACTTGACCTTTGGGGAGTCGTACACTATGCCGCTGATGCTTCGAGGGGTCTCACTGTAGCCAGCCGGCTCACCGCTGAGATGCGGCGCCGGCTTGCTGGCGAAGTTGCTCGGAGCAGACACCCCGGTGCGACCGTGTTGGGAACGCGGCCACTGTGTCCTCGTCGGGTCGTCCGTCGTGTGACCGAAAAGACCATTCCCGTTGCGATTTTACGCTTGTCGCGGCCCTGTTCGGGACGCGGCCACGAGGCCATCACACTCTATGTCAGACTCGAATCTTTCCCTCGATACCAACATCGCCGACATTGGTCGCGATGACTTCGAAGCCCTCTTCGAAGGCTACCTCAACCAGAGCCCGATCAAGGAACAGAGCGTTGTTCCCGGACGCGTGATCAACGTCGACGCCGACTGGGTCATGGTCGATGTGGGCTACAAAGCCGAAGGGGTCATCCCGCTGCACGAGTTTGCGGATGAGGAAGGCTCCATCCGGGTTGAGATCGGCGACACCATCGACGTCTACCTCGACACGATGGACGAGGACAACGGCCAGCTGCGCGTCTCGAAGCGCAAGGCCGACGAAATG
>CAJWOS010000664.1 GCA_913044235.1 uncultured Pseudomonadota bacterium | reverse complement strand
CCGCCGCCGCCTCCGCCTCCTCCTCCGCCTGCAGCGCTGCCTTTGCCGCCGCCGCCTCCGCCTCCTCTTTGGCGCTCGCGAGGCGCGCGGAGATCGAGCGTCCGAGCCGCCCCAGTGCGAGCATCCGAACCAACTGCAGGGGAATCAGCCCGAAGTCGCACCCCTGCCCCTCTTGATCCAGGCCGTCTTCGTAGGCTTCGAGCGCAGCGGCCCAGTCTGTGGCCTCGATGGCTGTGCATGCCGCCTCGAGCGCATCGGCAAGCTGCTCCCGCGCCTCTGCGCCGCGCTCGGCACTGGTCCATCGCAAGCAGACCACCGTGTCGGAGAGCGCATCACAAACCCGCGCATTTAGCGTGGCATCGGTCGCGTCCGGCCCAAATGGTGCACCGGCCGCAAGCCGCGCGAGCAACGACAGCGCCTGCACGTCCGAGGGCGTGGTGGAGACACCGCCGAGCGCGAGCGCGTCTCGGGCTGCCGCGAATCGCCCGGTGCGGATGGCCACCCGAAGCGCGCGAGACCGACAGGCCTGTCCAGCCTCACCAGCCTCTGGCCAGCGGGCCGCAGTGAGCAGATCGGGAAGCCGATGGGCACCCCAAGGGCGCACACTCAGTGCCGTCGCGGCCCGCAGGCGGGCATCGACCCGGTGCGCAAGCTCCGCACGATCGTCGACAAACTCCGAGATGCTCCACAGGATGCGGAAGACCCCATCGCCTTCGCCGATATGCTGCACGAGGCTGTGGTCCACCAGCGACTCGAGCACATCGAGCCAGAAGGTCTCGAGCCCGTCGAGCAGCACCGCAGCTTCCTGAATGCCGAATGCCCCGCGCAAGCAGGCGAGCCGGACCATAGCGACCTGCTCGTCACTCGAGAGCGTTCGCCAGGAAGAGGCCAGCGCACTCTCGATGGAGCTGCTGCCGCCCCGCCGCCGCAACAACCGAAACCGTTGCCCGAGCGCTGCCTGCAAGCTGTCGAGATCCAGCACCCGCAGACGGGATGCCGCCAGCTCGATGGCCAGTGGAAGCGCATCGAGCGACTCGACCAGAGTATCGACTGCACCGAGCGCTTCGGGCCCGACGGTGAAATCCACCTCTCGAGCACGCTCCAAGAACAGGGCCCGTCCGTCTGATTCCAGCAACGGTGCGACCCGCACCAGCCGCTCTCCTCGAACGCCCAGCGGACGCCGCGAGGTGATGATGATGCGCAGGTCGGGAGCGGCACGCAGCCAGCGGGGGATGGCCTGGATCGGCTGCCCGGCGAGAAAGTCGGCGTCGTCGATGAACAAGATCGGCGGCGTGGACTCGGCGATCATTTCGGTCACGTTGGCGGCATCGCCCTCGAGCGACACCTCGAGGGCCGCGCCGAGACGAGCGCGCACCTCGCGCTCCGACGCGAGATCGGTGGTGGAGATTCCCAGAAACGGAGCATCCGTCTGCGTGAGGTACTCCAACACGAGCCGCGACTTCCCCACCCCAGGGGGACCAATGACCGTGACCAGGGAGTGTGACTTGACGGCCTCGCCGAGCTCAGAGAGGTCTGCTTTCCGCCCCACAAATGCATCGAGGGGCCGATCCATCTGTACCGCCCAGGTCGCCTCGGGAGGCTCCGCCGGGTCGGACGCTGGCGCCACCGAACCCCCAGCACTCGCCATGCTCTCCGCACAAGCATCGATCAGTCGGAATCCGCGGCCACGGACTGTGCGCAGAAGAGAGGGATTACCACCGCATGCTTCCAGCTTCTTGCGCAAGCGGAAGATCGTGAAGTCGACCGCCCGGCCCCGGGGCATCCGTGTGTATCCCCAGACGTTCTTGTACAATTGGAGTCGTGAGACCGGACTGCCTTCGGCCTCGAAGAGCTCCTTGAGCACGCCGACTTCAGTTTCGGTGAGGGTTTCCTCACCCATCTCACCCAAGTCGAGGTCGATGACGGTGTTTTGCAGTCGAAACTTCACGCGCGGAGCGTAGCACAAGTCCCAACCCACGCACACCAAGCATGGCGGCATTCGATGTGGAGTCGACCTGCACCGCGGTGCATGAGGCATCGAAGCCGAAGCCAAGTGCAGGACACACCCTCACTCAGCAGCCAGACCGGTCACTCCCAGCGGATGGTGATGGCGCCATCGCCCGAGTTCACTCCACTCGTGGTGGCACCACTGGAGACCCCGCCCAGGTATGAAGAGCCACCGCCGCCACAGCCGTTGTAGCCGGTGCAGTCGCCCCCAGCGCCGCCGCCGTAGTAGCCGCCACCGCCACCGGCCATGTCGCCGAAGGCCGACGCCCTGGGAGACCCACCCTGGCCAAGTGTGCCGTTGCTGGTACCCCCAGACGACTGGGTGCCGCCCGTGCCGCCCTGACAGGGGTACTGCCACGAGCCGCCGTCGGAGCCCACCGTCCCACCGCCGTCTCCGCCGTTGCAGGTGCCACTGCCCACAGCCCAGCCGCTCGACCAGGCCGACTCGTAGCCGGAGCCCCCACCACCAGCCGCCACGATGATCCGGTCGCTGAGGCTGGTGCTGATGCGCACATCCGATGCCCCACCACCACCGGCGGAGTCTTCGATGCCCGCGTCGCCCCCACCGTTGAAGCCGCCCGTTCCGTGGTCGTCGCCCACACCGCCCACGTACACAAAGAACGTGTCGCCCGGCGCCACGGTCAACGTGCCCGTGGCATACCCACCCAAGCCACCCATACCAAAGCCCACCACGGCGTTTCCGCCGCTGGCGCCCCAGGCCTCGATGGTAATCTCGGACACGCAGGTGGGCACGGTCCAGGTCTGGGCCGCGCCGGTGTAGGCAAAGGTCTGTGCGCCGGCGCAGGCGATCACATCCACCGAAGTCCTGGCATCGGCCCCAAGGTCGTCGCCGTCGTCGGGGGTGGCCGTGCAGGTCCAGGTCTCGCCATACTGCAGGTCATCGCCATCGACGGTGTCGTCTGGCCAGGTGGTGGTCAGCGGCCCCAACCAGCCCGGATCGCCCGAGTCGAGCCCGCCCGTGTCGGTGCTGCCGCCGGCCGCATAGGGCACCCCGTCGACCGTCCACGACATGGTGTAGGAGATGGTGTCCAGGTCGTCGTCCGCGCTGTCTGAGAGCACCGTGCACAGGAGGTCGTCTCCCGGCGCAGGCTCGGTGGGCGTGATGGTGAGGGTGGGTGCGCCGGGCGGGGTGTTGTCGATCGCGACCGAAGCGGAGGAAGCGGTGGTGGTGTCGGTGCCGTCGTCGACCGTAGCGGTGACTGCGACCAGCTCGTTCTTGTGGAACCAGGTCGCGCCGTCGAGCGTGTTGCTGCTCGTGGTGGTGACCACGGTGCCGCCCACGCTCCAGGCATAGGTGGTGGTGAGCGCGTCATCGTCGGCATCGGTGGCCGTGACCGTGGCCGTGAGGGTGTCATTGGTGCGCACGCCCGACGTCGGCGCCAGGGTCACGGAAGCGGCGGG
>CAJWOS010000663.1 GCA_913044235.1 uncultured Pseudomonadota bacterium | reverse complement strand
CCCCCGGTGCAGCGCTCGAAGCCTGCCGAGGGACCGCACGCGTCCTCTTGGGCCTTGCCCGCCGGTCGTCGGTCCGCCGAACGCCCAGCGCGCGCATTTCTGCGTCGAAATCGAAGTCTCGATCAGCCATTCGGAGGTTCCTCAAGCGCCAGAAAGGCGTCCAGCAACGAACATATCCCGACCACATTCCACCCGGTCATCGGCACGTGCAGGAAGCCGAGCGGCAACGACTCGGAGAAGGCACCCAGGCAAGTATAGAGCCATCCGTTGCACACGTATCGTCCGCAGTCATCGCTGACTTCGATGCCTGCCGCCCGAGCCAAAGCATCGACTGGCAGTCGACTGGCGCGACGGCTGAAACGACCACTACGCCGACCGCTGTCCCCCCAGTCCGGGAGGCGGCCGTCGATGTCAGGCATCGACGGATTGAAGCAACGCCGCCCCCAACGCTCAAGATAGGGTTTACGGCGATTGGCAGCGACCCCAATCCCGAGCACCAATCCGGGCCGCACGGTCGATATCCATCGCGCAGTATGCTCCACCGAACGGCGGTACGACACGGGCATGGTGTCGCCACACACCTCCCACGTGCCTGATGCCCCCACGCACGCGCTCGCGAGACGGGCAGCCGGGTTGTCCACCACGCTACCGAACGGGCCGAAGCCCATCACCAGTGCGGTGGGGCGAGTGCCCGACGACAAGCGCCCGTTCGGGAGCGCGCTCACGTGGAGTCCGTGCCAGCCACTCGCACCAGGAGCTCTTGGGCATAGACCATCGGCCATGCCCGCACCGTGACCACCACCCCTCCCCGCCGGGCCCGCAGCTCTCCGATCCGGTCGCCTCCAATCGGCATCTGGAGGTACCCGAGCAGGTGTCCAGGCTTCACGAGCGCGCCAACACGCACCTCGGGAACGAAAAATCCACCGGTGGCCGCCCGATGCACGCCCACCTCTACCCGAGTGACATCTGCCACCGTTTCGTTCGGGTCGACATGGCGCACCAACCCCAGGTGCCCCAGTAGGCGCTTCAACCCGCGCGCAATCGTTGCAGAGTGACCGGTATCCAGCGTGATGCCACGGCCGCCCACGACGTGCAGAGCCTGCCGTCCAGCATCGCGCCAGGCCCCAATCAACCCTGAGGCTTGTAGCCTAGCCCCTTCCCTGCGCCAGACCAGGGGCAGCCCCATTGCACGCCCCAGTTCCAGCTCGCGTCCGGACAGGGGGACTCGCACCTGAGGCAGCTCTCGTACATGCGGCGCCCCGGAGTGGACATCCACACACACATCAGCGTCGGTCGCATCGAGCAGTGCCGACGCGATCCGTTGCACAGCAGTGCCGTCGGGATCGCCAGGGAACGCCTTGTTGATGTCGCGATCGTCGAAGGGCCAGCGCTTCCGCGCTTCATCGGCACCAAAGGTGTTGACCAGCGGAAAGAGGTGCACAGTGCCCCTGGGGCGCTGTGCGCGGAGCGCCGCAGCCAACATGTTGACTGCATGCATTCCATTCAGCTCGTTTCCATGCAGCCCGGCCACAATTGCCACACGTGGAGACCCAGACCCGAAGGTGAGTCGATGCAGCTCATAGCGCCCTCGGTATGGGGCTTCGATGCTGTACACCACCGTCATGCCGTCACCACCCTGGCCACCATGGTGCCTGGAAACACGACCGGCAGCTCGCGAATCGCAAGAATGTTTCCGGCCATTGGACTCCGCACCTCTTCACGCGTCAGTCCTGTGAGCGGGTCGACGATCTCTCCGAGGCATTCGCCCGCTTCCACTTCCGACCAGATGGTACTTGCAGGAAGGAAGAGGCCTCCACGCTCAGCGCGGACCCGATGCACCTCTGCATCCGTGACATGAACCGGACGTCGAATCGCCGCCCAGTGGAACGGCAAGCCACTCTCGGGCAACACCTTCAGATGCACCAGCAAATTCAACACGCCGTCGGCCAAGTCATTTCCCACGCCCGGTGTGAGCCGATTGCCAGTCCCGCCTTCGAGCACGATGCTGCCTGGAAACTGGTGCGCGAAGGTTGCTGGAGCCGCCGGTCCCGGTGTTCGCCTCCACACCACCGCCACATTGGCGTGGCTCGCAAGCTCGGCCGACTCTGCGTGGTCATGTCTCACGATGGCCTGGCTCGCCTCCGAAAAGGCAGGGCGAGCACCGCGCAGCTCGATGACCTGTTGCGCACCGCTGATGTCGTCACAGAGCGCACGCGCCACCTGAGCTGGGGGATGCCCATCACTCCGCCCCGGAAACAAACGGTTCAAGTCTGTATCGAAGAATGGCCAGGTGCGGGTGCCGCGATGCGCTGCGAGCGGATTTGCACACGGGTAGATATCGACCGTTCCATTGAGTCGGCCTTCCTCAGCTTCCAAAAAGGAAGAGACCCGGTGCGCAACGCGGATGCCCTCGGGGGCATCGCCACGGATTCCGGCCGCGATGACTACGCGAAAAGGACCCGACCCGAAACGCCGACAAACCACCGGGGCGACATCGCCCGATGGAAGCTCGATTTCGATGACACGCCTGGTTTCGGCCACCAACACTCCACACAAATGGTTCCCGATGCGTGCGGGTCCACGATGAAAGCCTGACGCGCCTGCCAGCTTCTTCTGCCATCATACCGGCTGCAGGTGCCCTGTGAAAGCACCCCAGGCGCGAGACCGGTCTCGGGGATGCGTTCCGGGTTTGCTTCGATTTGAAAGACAATCGAGGCCCTGCGCGTTCCGGTTCCGTTCAAGGAGGCTCGATGCGTCGCCACTGTTCCCGGAATGCTCCAGTGATCGTTGCGGCACTGCTTGCAGGCTGCGCACTCGCGGACACTCCTTCTGCACCCGGAGCCACCACAGAGTTTCTTCCTGGGTCCGGCCCCTGGGTGGTCGACTTCGAGGACGGAACCTCTCTGGCTACTGCCCGAGCCGCCATCCAAGACGACACCGCCGACTGGTTCCATCCAAGAGCTGCAGACGATGCCATCATTGTGCTTGAGGACATGACTCCGACGCAGCATGCGCAAATCGCGGCCCACCCCGCACTCGAAGTCCTGGAGCCGAGCCTGCCCTACCAAGCGCTCGGCTATCCGAACGATCCCATGCGCTCGCATCAATGGAACTTCGACCGGGTAGGCGTAGATCAGGGCTGGCGATTGAGTCGCGGGAGCGGAGTGGTGGTGGCCATCATTGACACGGGTGTGGCGCCGGTCGCCGACCTTGAAGGCACTGCGCTGCTGGAAGGCGTCAGCTTTGTTCGTGGAGAGTCGTCTGCAGTGGACGAAAATGGCCATGGAACCCATGTGGCCGGCACCATTGCGCAGGCTACGCACAACGGGATCGGGGTTGCGGGGATCGCTCCGGAGGTCACGATACTCCCCTTGAAGGCGCTCTCGGCAAGCGGGAATGGGCAGAGCGAATGGGTGGCCGCAGCCATCGACGAAG
>CAJWOS010000662.1 GCA_913044235.1 uncultured Pseudomonadota bacterium | reverse complement strand
GTCAGGATCACAAGGGCACCTGTGGAGGATGTGAGCCCGAGGCGAGCGCTGGTGAGCTCCGCCACCGCCCCGGGGGGTGCTCGCGCCGATGCGGCAGCGGTGTGAATGGCGGCAGCCGTGCGGGGCCTCCTCACCGCAGACGACCGCGAGCATCTTCTGCACCGCGCTCGGCTTCCGGCCGGTCGCGCACAGCAACATGATGACGGGCAACAAGACGTACGCCTCGTACGTCGTCGGCTCCGGCTCGGTGCGCGGCCCGCGTCGCGCCGCCGGACTCATGGCCCCGCCGGAGAAGAAGCAGGCGGCGACGGTGCCGGTCGAAGTCACCACATCGGCGGCACGAGAGCCCTCCGGACGCTGGCTCACGTCGCGGGCGGCAGGCTCCCCACCACCGTCTGCGTAGCGAGCGGATCGACTCGCGCGACGGGTTGGTTCCTCTGCTTCCGGACCGCATGCCGTGCATATGCCGAAGCCGAAGCAGCAAGCCAACAGATGGGCGATCTTGAAGTGCATGAGCGGTCCTACGTCGCAACAGGGGACGTGGCGCGAGCCGGACTTGACGATAGCACTTGGCGGGGTGCGGTCGACCGAGCGTCGTGGCAGAACAGGGACCGAGAGGGATGCGCACGCGGCATCGGGCGGGTGCACGGCCTTGCGTGTGAAGCGCGTGGACTCAGCGGTCTACGTATCCAAGGGTCTCGAGGTCCTTCATGGTGTCGGGGTCCACGGGTTGTGGCTCCACGAGCTCCAAGCGGGAGACGGGAAATCTCTGCTGAAGGGTATCGAGGCGTGCGACCCGGTCGGCAGACGCTGCGATGGGGGACGCTTCGCCGGGGTCGGCATCGAGGTGGTACTCGATGGGTGAGTTGCCGGTGATCCGTTCGTCCCAGACCACCTTGTGCACTCCATCGAACGCAACGGCTTCGCGACCATCTCGCTTCGCAGCGAGGAGAGGCGCGTCGCTCAACGTGACCGGCCACTCGGCCTCGATGCCCATTCCTCGAGTGATGAGGTCGGCGACGCTTACGTTGGACAGGATCGAAGGGAGTGACTCGACGTCTCCAGCCGCAAAAGGGTGGTCGACCACGAAGGGTACGCGTGTCAACTCCTCGTAGAGCCACCATCCATGGCCGGCCTGGCCGTGCTCGCCAAGCAACTCTCCGTGGTCGGAAGTCACGATCACCAAGGTGTCTTTGCGATGTGGACCCAGGGCGGCGAGGAGCGCTCCCACAAGAGCGTCGGTGTCTTCGATGACTGCGTGGTAGGCGGCTTTGTAGGCCGCGCGAACGCCATCTTTCTGGTTGCGCTTGGCTTCGCCGACCATGAAGCCGTGCTTGCCACTGAACCATTGGGCGTCGACCTCCCAGCGCTCCCGTGCGGCATCGGACGGCTTGAGCGGCGAATGGGGTCCGAGGAGGTGAAGGTATGCGAAGTGGCGATCGGTTCGGGTCCAGGATGAGGACACGAGCTTTTCAAGCTGCTTGGCCATGTGCGCATCGGAAGTGCGCTTCCAAGAGTCGAACCCGCGGTCGAATCCCAGGGGCTCAGACAGATACGGGTTGGCGTACAGCGCCGAGGTCTTCACACCCTGCTTCTGGAGAACTTCCGGCAGTCGGGGAACATCGGGAAGGGGAGGGTACTTGCCCATGCGGGCGGAGGGTAGGTCCCAGCCGTGATGGCGCACGAACTGACCGGTCAGGAGGCTCACCACAGATGGAACGGTCCAGGTGCCGCCGCTCCAGGCGCGGTCTACACGTGTGCCCTCGGCGGTGAGGGCATCGAGGGTTGGGGTGTGTGCCGCTCGAGTGGCGTCGTCTCGCGTGGTGTCCAGGACGATCAGTACGGCGTTGCGTGCTGGTCGGGTGTCCTCAGGCACCCACTGTACGGTGCGGGCTGGAGACGACGACGGGCTGGTCTGACTGGGCGTGGGGCTCCCGCTGCAGGCGACGGCCGCGAGTGCGAGTGACGCGACGCGGCGATTCACTTTCGTTCCAGGCGGAGCGGCACCGTGCGTGCGTCACTTCCACTGACGGCAACGAGTGGCCCGTCGGGTGTCTTGAGGACTGCGATCGAGCCCACTTCGGAGCTGGGGCCGAGGTCCAGTGGAACCCAGCCCAGATCATCGCGATCGAACAGCACGACCCGATGGCTGCCCTGCACCACGAGGCCGGCCTCCAAGCCAGTGCCGACAACGATAATTTCCAGAGCGGCGTAGCTGTCTGGAACCCAACCAATCACGCGTGCGTCGGTGAAGTCGGGCCCACGATGCACCACGATGCGCGCATCTCCCTCCCGCCCGTAGGCAAAGTGCCAACCATCGCCGCTGATGAGGTCTTCGTGGCCATCGCCGTCGAGATCGGCCAACGCCAGCGCGCGGACGCCGCGAAGCGACATCAATGGCTGAGCATCTGCACTACCAGGCGACCATACGCGCAGGTCTCCAGGACTCTTCGACGCTTCGCCATACACTCTTCCCACCACCACTCGACCATCGGCGAGAGGGATCTGGCGCTGCGCCATGTGCTCTTCGGTAAGGGGCTCGAAGCCGTCGTTGGACAGCCACCCACCAGAGACCTTGCGCCGGTCGGTATAGAGGCTGGCCCACACTTTTTCATTCACCACTCGAAGGTCGGTGATCTGGTCGCGCAAACCATCGCGTTCCCACACGGTCCGGGTGCCGTCGTTGGCCATCTCGGTCACCACGATGGGAGCTTCATTGAAGTGCCGGCCCTGACCGGTGACCAGCCAGACCACTTCATGCCCGCTTGCGGGAACGGCGATGGCGCGTTGCCAGGCACCGGTGAGGGTGTGCCGGACCGATCCGATGGTGGCGCTCTCGCCGACCAGCGTGCCGAGCTCGTCGGTACCGTCTCCGTCGACATCGGCGGAGAAGACGTGATCTGCTTCGATCGATGTGGCGCTTCCAACGGTCCAGTGGGCTTCTTGGGGCGAAGAGCAGGCGATACCGAAGACGATCGCACTGGCGACCGGGATGGGAGGGTGGGATGTCATGCGCGGCAGGGTAGCGCACTCTGACGGCCAACCCCATGACGGACCTCCGGAACGGGGCTACCTGGGGCGTCCCAGGGTTCAGCCCAGCCGCGCCGCAGTGGGTGCCCCCACAGTCGCGGCCTGCGGTTGGGGTGCCACGCACCGGCTCGCGCCAGTGGCCCCGGTCCTGCAGCTTTCGTTTGTCTGCATTAGCTTTAAGATGAAAATCACTTATTTCAGTAGAATTACCATACTTATTAACAATTGTCGCATCAGCATTATTGAATAAAAGTGCTTTTACAACTTCTAAAAGATGATGTTTGATGGCGTACATTAGAACAGTTTCATTCTCTCCTTGGTCGTACGAGTCTATATGATCTTTATATTTCAGATAATGGAATACATATTTCAATAATTCTGTATCCTCAAGAATTTTATTATAATTCATGTCATATAGAAAA
>CAJWOS010000661.1 GCA_913044235.1 uncultured Pseudomonadota bacterium | reverse complement strand
CTGCAATGCTGTCTCTCCCGGCCGCCAAGGGCTTCGAGAGTGGCACTGGGTATGCGGGTTCCGACCTCCGCGGACGGGAACACAACGACCTGTGGGAGCCCGACGGCAGCGGGGGAGCGCGCACCCGGTCCAATCACTCGGGCGGAATCCAAGGGGGAATCAGCAACGGAATGCCGGTGCGATGCTCGGTGGCCTTCAAGCCGGTTGCTACCGTATTTTTCGAGCAAGACACCATCGACGATCAGGGCCGTGCCACCACCATCCGACCCCGCGGACGACACGATCCGTGCGTGGTGCCTCGTGCCGTTCCCATCGTGGAAGCGATGGCTGCGCTCGTGCTGGTCGATGCGATGCTGATGCAGCGAGCGAGGGCCGGAATCGGAACGACACCGCCGCTGGGCGGTTGGCCCTGGACCCCTCGGTAGCGAGCGAGGGTCCAGGCGTCTGTCATGGCCGCTCTGCCTCTATGGGCCTGGTCGCCGAACCGCGCGTCCGAGAACCCAGGTGCTCAGCCCCGCTTCTTCTTCGGCTTCTTCCGTTCACCGCGAACGACGGATCGCATGTTCGCTGCGAGCACTCGCTTGCGGAGTCGGATGTGCTGGGGCGTGACTTCCATCAGCTCGTCCTCGGCGATGAATTCCATCGCCTTCTCCAGTGTGAGCTGCATCGGCGGCGCCAGAATCAGCTTTTCGTCGGCACCGGCTGAGCGAACGTTGGTGAGCTGCTTGGCCTTGGTCGCGTTGACGTTGAGGTCATTTTCGCGGCTGTTTTCACCCACAATCATGCCTTCGTAGACATCGGTACCACTGCCCACAAAAAGCTTCCCACGCGGCTGCAGGTTGAAGAGCGCATAGGCGGTGGTTTGACCCTTCCGGTCGCACACCATGGAGCCATTTTTGCGAGACAGGAAGTGTCCTGCGTAGGGCTTCCATCCAGCGAAGAGTGTGTTTACGATGCCCTGACCGCGGGTGTCAGAGAGATACTCGCCCCGGAAGCCGATGAGCCCACGCGCCGGGAGGAGGAACTCCACCCGAACGCGGCCAGACCCCATCATCTTCATGGTGGTCATACGGCCCTTGCGTAAGTTCAGCTTCTCGCTCACAACCCCCATGTACTCTTCGGGAAAGTCGAGCTCGGCGGTCTCGAAGGGCTCAAGGCGAGAGCCATCGGCCTCTTCCCGCACCACGACCTCGGGCTTGCTCACGCAGAGCTCCCAGCCCTCACGACGCATCTGTTCGATCAGGATGGCGACTTGCAGCTCGCCCCGTCCGAACAGGCGGAGTGCATCCGACGGGGAGTCCGGGTCGATCTTGAGGGCGACGTTGGTCTGGCATTCCTTTTCAAGGCGCTCGCGAATCTGCCGCGCGGTCATGTACTTGCCGTCTTGACCTGCGAGTGGGCCGTCGTTGGCCATGAAGAGAACGCCAATGGTCGGCTCTTCGACAACCACTCGCGGCAGAGGTTGCGGGTCTTCGAGGTCGGTCAGGGTATCGCCGATGTCGAGGTCTTCGATTCCTGCGATGGCGAGGATCTCTCCTGCCGCCACTTCGTCGGTTTCTACGCGGGTAAGCCCTTCGTAGTTGTATAGCTGCACCACGCGCACGGGCTTTTGACTGTCAGCAGTCATGAGCATGAGGCTCTGCTGCCGGCGGACGGTTCCGTTGATGATCCGGCCGATGGCGATGCGGCCCACGTACCTGTCGTGGTCGAGCTGCGTGACCAGAATCTGAGGGAGGGCGTTGGGGTCACCCTTGGGCGCGGGAATATGGTTGACGATGGCCTCGAACATTGGGCGTAGGTCACCGGGCTCCAGGCGGTTCTCCAAGTGGCAGTAGCCTTCCTTGGCGCACGCATAGAGCACGGGAAACTCGATCTGCTCTTCATCAGCACCGAGGTCGATGAAGAGATCGTAGACCTCATCGAGAACCTCATCGGCACGGGCATCGGGGCGGTCGATCTTGTTGATGCAGACCATGACCTCGAGTCCGGCTTCGAGCGCTTTGCCGAGCACGAATCGTGTCTGAGGCAGGGGCCCCTCTGAGGCGTCAACGAGGAGCATTGCGCCGTCGACCATCTTCAAGACTCGCTCCACTTCGCCGCCGAAGTCTGCGTGCCCGGGGGTATCCACGATGTTGATCTTCGTGTCGCCGAACCAGACCGCGGTGTTCTTGGCGAGAATCGTGATGCCACGCTCTCGCTCGAGGTCCATGGAGTCCATGACGCGGTCCACGACTTCCTCGTTGTCACGGAACGTGCCCGACTGGCGTAGGAGGTGGTCGACGAGCGTGGTCTTGCCGTGGTCGACGTGGGCGATGATGGCGATGTTGCGGAGCTTCTGAGCCATGATTGTCCGAGGGGCACGAGGAATTCTGAGTGGGATGGCCGGGTATCCAGTCGGCCCGGGTCGTCTGTGGTTGGGGCGTGACGATTGTGTCTCTTACCGATACCGATCGGCGTCTCGGGGCGAGAACGACGACGCCCGACCGTGGATGGTCGGGCGCGCGAGACCGAGAGCGTGGGACTCAGATCCGGATGACGTAGCCGGTGCTGTAGGGCTCGGACCCCTCGAAGGGCGGGAAGACCAGTGCCCGGAACGCTGCGCCGAGGCAGATGTCGAGGTCGGTGCCGCGCCAGTCACTCGTCGTGACGCGCGCCTTGTTCACGTTGCCGGCCGGCTGTACGGTGAAGACCATCTTGATTTCGCGAGGAATGTTTCCGCTGCGCTGCTTTTCATCCATGTAGCACCGCTTCACACCCGAATTGCTCGTGACGATGGTGGACACGACCGATGCGGGAATGGGAGGGCCGGTCCGTGCAGGGGGTGGCTTGGGGGCCGGTGCGGGTGCGGCTGCCGGGGGAGCGCTGCGCGCCACGTCGGCACCGCTGCCTCGTACGGGTGGAGCCGTCGGCGCGGTCGGACGAGGCGTCGGCGTGACTTTGGGAGGCTCCGGGACGGCCTCGGGCTCGGGCTCGGGCTCGGGCTCGTCTTCAGCGAGGAGGTCCACCGCGGCATTGTCGTCGGGCACGGGAGTTGGTGTGGGGACTGGTGCGCGAGGAACTTCGGGTGTGACGGGTGCAAGGGCGCTGGCCGCGACGTGGGCCCCGCTCGCGCCGATGCCGGCAAACACAAACGACAACAGGACAGCCACGCCGGTGTTGGCTGGCCGGCGGCCTCTCGAGCCGGTGAGCAGAACCAAGGCGCCGAGCACGGCACCGAACAAAGACAAGCCGGTGCCAACGATGCGAAGAAGCGCGTCGCCGTCGATGTTGACTGCAAGGATGAGGGCGCCGATGGCCGCTGCACCACTGCCCATCAAGACCCAGGCGAGATCGCCTGAAGGGTCGAAGCCGGTGCTTGGGGTGGAAGCACGGGCGGCAGCGTAGTCTGCAGGACTGGCGGCGGTGCCGTACGCTGGCTCACTGGAGGGCACGGCAGGCGCGCTCTGGCGAGCACGGACGGGACCTGGCTG
>CAJWOS010000660.1 GCA_913044235.1 uncultured Pseudomonadota bacterium | reverse complement strand
TTCCAGCGCGAAGGTCTCGTGGATCTGGTTGAGCATTTCATCGACAAGCTCGTCGTTTTCAGTGACGACCTTACCTTCTACGCTCACGATCCGATCGGACACTTCGACCGCGGCATCGCTGAAGCTGATCTTCACCGATCCACGCTTCGCGCCCTTCTCGAACTTCGGTGCCTTCGCGCCCGACTTCGGAGCGCCATGCAGCTCAAAGTAAGCCTTGACATCCTTGACGTTCGAACGCTTGAGACGGAACGCCTCGGTCAGCGCCGTGGTGGCCTTGGAGGCATCTCCAGTGATCTTGCCCTTGGTGTCTACAAGCTGGGGAACCACCTTGCCTCGCACCTGGCGAGTGCCGTCCGACCCGGTGATCGCAACCGCGTCAACCGGAGCAGTGAACTCAAACAGGCCCAAAAAGCCAGGGATGCTGGTGGCTACCGAGGCGATGGGCTTGGGCCCGCTGTCAACCTCGCGAATGTATACACCTGGGGTATGGTACTCCATTGTACTCCTCAATCTTCCGTTTCAGGCTCGGCGTCGACAGAACGACGCGTAAAGTGGGAAGACGGACCGGGCGGCGACCGCCGACTCGGTGAAGATCCTCCGGGTCTTATTCGACCCGAGGGGCGGGAGTTTCCTCCCCCTTGCCCCGCTGCCGCGTTGTCCAAGCGCGGAAGCCGAACCGTTGTGCCGCCAGAGCTTGCAACGAGCGGTCCGTCCATTGCAACTCGTGCCCGGTAGGTCAGGAATGGCCGGTACGGTGCTTCGTGCAAGCTGAAGAGATTGATGGCGTCACCGACGGTCAAATCGTCAACAATTGCCATCGAGACCTTTTCCATAGAAAGATCATCATGGTCGGTCGAGCAGTTGAGATCGTAGGGGCGTCCCAAGCTGTCGACTTCGCGTCCGTCGGGCAGGATGAAGCGGCGCGGGCGGTAAATGAGGTGAGTCGCCTCGTGGAGACGAAGCATCAGCCACCCAAGCAGCCGCTCCGCGTCTGAGCGGAACTTGCTGTGCACGGCCAACATGTAAAACACGTCAAGCAGCAGGGGAGGCCGGTGGTAGTACACCTCTCCGCCGTCTTCTGGACTGGTACCCATAAAGACTGGAGCCTGCCGCAGCCGCTTGCGGTTCTGCAGGTTCGGGTTGTGAGCCACTCGGTACATGTAGATGTACACGACCTCTTCCCGATCCTTCGGCACGAACTTCAGGTCTTCTTCCAGCCGCGGTGGTTGCTCTTGCAGGTCGTAGCCATCAAGCACGAAGCGGTGAAGCGATTCTGTGGTCTCGCCGATGATGTTCACGCCGGACGGCGGGCCCATCAGAGGTGCGCGCATTCCTGCACTCATTGCGACCCCCCAGCGAGCCAGGCGTCGAGGCTGGGACGCGGTCGGGACTCGAGTCGAGCACGGGCCTCCGACGGCTTCGGAAGCGAGAGCCGCGGTTCTCGCCGACTCTCAGCCACGAGCTCCCCAACGTTTGGGCGATTCCGCAGCGCCGGCTCGATCTTCGCCCTTTCCCCGCCTTTCGACTTCCGGAAATATCCAGGGTCCAAGGGATAGGGATTCCGACGAAGTCGAATCAACTGCGGCGCGTGGGCTCCGGGCTGCACCGTGTTGTGTGTGGTGCGAACCTTGTGCGGCTTCGGCTCTCGGTGAGGCTGCACCGGGCTCTTCTTCACTTCCCGCGACAGACGACGGGCTGCTTCCTTCATCACCGGCCGCTCCAGATGGAAGCGGTCGCCTGGGATGTGGCGTTCGAGCCGGTGAAGGGAAGCGGGCACAAGGTCTCCGGGGTTCGCTTTGGTTGTACTGGAGTGATCCGGTCTGCGCGATACGAGTGACATCGTTCTGTCACCGCCATCACCGGGGTCCCTCGAGAAGAAATCGTCGGTGATGCCACCGGAGTGCGCCGTTGAAGCCAACACACCCTCCGGTGCTCAGACCTTACACAAATCGTAAGCCTCCCATGGTGACACCCCGGTTGCAGACGAGGCGGTCGGCACCGCTAGCACCGATGTTCCCGTGCTAAGAAGAACACGTGAGAGACAACCAGAAAAAACCGCTGAACACCCACCGCCGTGCACGCGTCAAGCGAGCGCTGGGTGCCAAGTCCGGCAACGCGCGTGATCGACGCCTGCGAAGTGCACACAAGTCCGTAGGCAACAGCGGTGTCAACCAGGCCGTCAACCAGCGCAACGACCTCCAGCTCGACCTCCTCGACGAGGTCGGCGAGCGCCTCAAGAAGATTCACGCAGTGCAAAACCACGAGCTACTGGAGATCAAGGACCAGCGCGACTGGTACAAGGAAGTGGCCATGGGTGTCGCGGGCTACCACCTGCCCGACCCCACCCGCTGGCATGAATGCGCGCGGGTGTACATGCAGGCTGCACAAGCACTGGCGAATGGCAACCTCGGGCAGGGAGCACGGTTGGTCGAGCGCGCTTCGCAGATGGAGGAGTCGGTGTATGCCACCGTTCCCGAGATGGTGAAAGCACGCATGCAAGGAGACGAAAAGGCCGCCGCACCCACGCCCGATGCCTGTGCGCACGTCGAGTCCAACATGTCCTGCGGCCGCGTGGCCCTCCCCGAGGAGCTTGAGTTCGGACGACGCATCTTGAACGTGACCACCACCCTCGAAGACTCTCCGCCCCTTCCGACCAAGAAGCGGTGGTTCGACGAGCTGGAAGAGGAAGAAGAAGAAGAGGAAGAAGACGATGGGTGAGGATTGGTCGCCAGTAGAGCAGACACTCGACCGACTCGTCGGGTGGAACACCGTCTCTCATCGGCCGCTGGTCACCATGGCCGGATGGCTGGCGGATCGGGCAGAGTCTGCTGGCATGCGGGTCGAGCGGTTCGAATCCTCCCCCGGGAAGGTCAACGTGATCGCCACGGCCGGTCCGGAAGTTCCCGGAGGTCTGGGGCTCTCTGGCCACATGGATGTCGTGCCGGTGGAAGGCCAGGCGTGGACTACGGATCCCTTTCGGCTCACCACCCGCGAAGGCCGGCTCTTTGGGCGAGGCACCTGCGACATGAAGGGATTCATCGCCGCATCGGTGGAAGCGATCGTACAGACCAACCTCAAGCGACTCCAACGCCCGCTCGTGCTCGTCTGGACGCACGACGAAGAGGTTGGATGCCAAGGGTCTGCAGCTCTGGTGAAGACCCTGACCGAGCAGGGGCGCACGCTTCCCAAAGCGATGGTGGTAGGCGAACCCACCGACTTCCGGGTGGCTCATCTCCATCCCGGACACTCCACGTTCATCATCGAGTGCGTGGGAAGACCAGCACACAGCGCACGCCCTGGACTCGGCCTCTCGGCCATCGCACTCGCCCGCGACGTCCTCGTAGCCCTGATGTCCGTAGAACAAACGCTGTCCGAGACCCGTCGTTTCGAAGGCCAGCTCCCCACGCCCTACACGCTCCTGAATGTGGGCGAAATCCGCGGTGGATCTGCCGTCAACATCATTCCGGAACACTGTCGGATCACCGTAGGTATCCG
>CAJWOS010000659.1 GCA_913044235.1 uncultured Pseudomonadota bacterium | reverse complement strand
TCCGGGCGTTGGTGGGCCAACCGGCAAGGTCGATGGTCAATTCCGTGCCGGTCTGGTCGATCCACTGCTTTTCTTGGAGCTGGCCATCAAGGTACAGCCATGCTTGGCGGCCGGTGCCTCCAGCGGCCAGCTCGAGAACGAGTCGATCTGCCAACACTTGCCGATCGAGGATGGGAGCGGCGTCTGGCGCATCCACCAGCAGCGGTCGGGCGAGGGGGCGTCCATCCACCACCACACCCCACAAGCCCGGCGGGAGGCCCTCTGAGGTCAGGAACAAAGAGCGTCCGCTCACCTCTACCGGCTGCTCCGGACGGCCCGGAGGCAGAAGCGAGACCTCGCTGGCGGGTTCGTCGAGTCGGAGCTGGCCGAAGTCCCTGAGGTGGATCACCGGTGGCCACAGGGTTCGGTCTGAACTGCGGCCGATGGGGGTGAGGACGATGGCTGCGGTGGAAGACGTCGGCTCGAATCCGTGGGTCTCGTAGCCCGGTGCGGAGACCTCAATCGGGGCTCCGAAGTCGGACAGGTGGAGCTGGAAACGACCATCATCGGTGGTTCGGAACGGCGGCCCCCGACTGGAGCGGGTCAGTATGCTGCGCACAGGCCGGCCGGTGATTCGGTCGGTGACGTGCCCTCGGAACGCCGACGAATCGTTGACCGTATGCACCAGTGAATCAAGGTGCGCATCGATCCAGGTTTCGATTTGATCTGCGGGTGGGGTCTTGGTGGGACTGAGCTCGACGGTGTAGTCGAAGGTGCCCCAGTAGCCATAAGCCCAGTCGTTGGTGTCGCCGTTGGTGGGGTACCATTCCGCACCGTTGGTGATCCAGAATCCCTCTGCCGTACACCACTGAGCATACGACTCGGCCACGAGCTGGTGATGCGCAGCGTCGGCGGCTGGCTCCACAGTATGGTTCCAAACCCAGCCAAAGTTTGTGGCACCACTGTGGAGCGACAGTCCGAGCGAAGGAGGCGCACGTAGAGCCAGCGCCTCAATGGCGCGCGTCTCGGGCTCACTGAGGGGTGCATTGCCGGGACGAAATTCGTCGCTGGACCATTGGTATGGATAATTCCGGTTTAGATCGACGTCGCGTGCGTTGTGTCGAGTGAGGGCGGCAACGCCGTCTGGGTTGACGTGGGGAACCACCCAGACTGCCACGTGGTCGAGCAGTGAAGCGGTAAGGTCCGGCGTGGCCGCGAGGTGTTTTGCGAACGCAAGAGCAACTTCTGCAGAGATCAGCTCGTCGCCGTGATGGGCGCCCAAAACGCGAACGTGGCCCTCCGGTTCTGCGGCGTTGGTGATTCGCACCGCCACGATCGGACGTCCATCGACGCTCCATCCGAGGTCCACGCGGCGCACTGTCTCGGGAAATGTTGATGCCAGACCGTCGAGTGCATCGACCATGTCAACTGGGGTGTGGTACGGGGCTGGGATGGTGTCGGGCGGGCCGGGGAGCGGTGTCCACGACAGGCCCATATTGCTCAGGATTGCGAGCCCTTGGTCGTCGACGGACAGGTGACGCACAGTTCCCTGGCCACCCTCTGCGAAGCCGATGTGGGGGCCTCGAAGCGCGCTGGCGGGCACCGCTCGAAGGTCTACAGATACGTCGTAGCGAGTGGGCGGCGCGGCCTGCGCACATGCCAAGACCAGAGCGAAAAGGGGACCCGTCATGGTCCCCATTGTAGCGGAGCCGACTCGATGAAGTCAGAGGCCGGCGTCGGCAACATTCACGTCGGCTTCTTCCTGCGGTGCGGCCTCAATGGGCAGCTCCCCATCCAGCTGTAGAATCAGGGCGTCTCGATGTGCTTCGAAGGCCTTCCGGTCAGCTGCGGGAACTTCCTCGCCACCCTTCGGCAGGGGTACCGTGAGTGGGTTGACGTACTTGCCATTGACCCAGAACTGGTAGTGCAGGTGGGGACCTGTCGCGAGACCGGTACTCCCCACGTAGCCAATGACATCGCCTTGACGAACCCGCTGGCCCTTGCGCACCGATACGCGGGAAAGGTGGCTGTAGGACGTCTCGTAGGGGCCCTCGTGGTTGAGCTTGACGAATCGACCATGACCGCCATTGGGGCCGGACCACGTCACGACGGCATCGCCCACCGCATGGACGGGAGTTCCAGTGGGGGCGCCGAAGTCCACTCCATTGTGAGGGCGGCGCGTCTTCAGCACGGGGTGATAGCGATTCTTGTTGAACCCAGAAGTGACTCGGCTGAAGCGGAGCGGCGACCGAAGGAAGGGCCGCTTCCGCGCTTTTCCTGAAGCGTCGTAGTAGCGCGTGCGGCCGTCAGACGTGGTGAACTGTATGGCGACGAACTCATCTTTCCGGTTTGTGAACCGGACCGCGAGAGGCGCCCCGAGGCGCTGGACTTCGCCATCGACCGAAAGCTCATCAACGAGCATCTTCGCGGATGCTCCCGCGCGAACCTCGGTATTGAAGTCGATGTCGTACTGGTAGACCTCGGCCAGAGACACGATGTCGGCCGGCCGCAGCCCCGCCGCGGTGGCTGCACCCCAGAGGGTACGCTGTACGGTGAACTCTCGAATCGTGGTGTTGCGGTCGTAGACGATCTCCTCCACGCGCGCGGACCAGATTCCATCTTGGTTTTCAACGACGAGCGTGCGGTCCGCATCGAGCTTGTAGGACAGGGCGTCTGCGGCCTCGGACTCTGGGGCGAACCGGAACCGGAGTGTCTTGCCTGCCCGAATCCGGGTCAGGTCATGGATGTCCGAGGCAGCTTCGAGCACCGCCCTGGTGGGAAGACCGTAGTTCGGCAGAATCTTTCCAAGCACCTCGCCACGAGCGATGGTGTGCTTGACCCACGAAGGCTCCGCCTCGGGCTCTGCCTCGGGTTCATCGGTGGCGTTGTCGGTGGTGACTTCTGCAGACGACGCCGTGGCAACACTGGTCGCATCGCCAGCTTCGTCGGTCGAGTCATCGGAGTCGAATGGCAGAAGCGCCAGCACCATCGCAGCGATGATGGAACCGAGCGTGAATGTCACGATCGGGCGAATGACAGAGGGCATGGAGCGCCCCAGGATTGGAGGGATGAAGGGAGAGGAGGCCGGGTGCGCCCAAGGAGGGAGGGGGGGGGCGTGCCGCGGAGGAAGGGAATCAGTAGGAGGTGATTCCGTGGAACAATCTTAACGTGTCAAGAGATATGCGACGAGGACTGTCACCACCAGTAACCCGACGGAAGCGCCCACTAGTAGGGCTCCTACGATGGATCGAACAAGTGCAGGATCCCACTGGTCGGGAGGGGGGAGCGA
Source organism: uncultured Pseudomonadota bacterium (assembly GCA_913044235.1). Taxonomy (GTDB): domain Bacteria; phylum Myxococcota_A; class UBA796; order UBA796; family UBA2385; genus CAJWOS01. The sequence goes on along the minus strand of CAJWOS010000659.1, from coordinate 271 downwards.
TGGTGCGTGACGTGGTGGAACGTACGCCGCGGATCGATCGGGCGGTTGCGCTGGACCGGGGGGGGGCACCAATACCGGCGCCGCTTTTGGCTCCGGGGCAGGGGCTTGCACGATGCGAGATGGCCCAGGTGCTGAGCCGAGGGTGGCGCCGGCAGTGAATGGAAGTGGAAGACTGATGCTTGGGTCGAGGTCGATCAGGTCTGGTGCGCCCGGCGAGGTGGGCTGGTTTGGGATTTTCATGGGATGGTGGTGGGGAGATTTAGATGGAAGT
>CAJWOS010000658.1 GCA_913044235.1 uncultured Pseudomonadota bacterium | reverse complement strand
GCGGGCTGGTCAGCGAGCACGCCACCGCGGAGCTCCGCCTGTACACGCTCGACGGCTACGGCATCGTTGCCTTCTACGACACCGGAATGGTGTGGACCAATCGCAGCGAAGTCTGGGACCCTTCGCGTGAAGGACTTCCGCTCGCTCTGCAGCCGAGTGTGGGCTCCGGCGTTCGATACCTGCTTGATTTTGCCGCCGTCCGTCTCGATGTGGCGTTTCGACTGGGCGACGAGCCGATGTTTGCCAAGCTGCCCGGCTGGAACTTCCACTTCTCGCTCTCGGAGGCCTTCTGATGTCAGAGCTCCCTCCCATCACTCCGGATGAGCCGTCTGTGGCGGATACCGATGCAGAAGAGACGCCGACCGACGGAGCGCCGCCCGCGGCCCCCCGCAGGCCTCTTCGTCGTCGCATCGCGCGGTTTGCCTGGATCACGGGCTCCGTGGGTGTGGGCGTGGTGGGCCTTGTGTCGGTGGGGCTTGGCGGTGCGCTGTACTGGCTCACCACCACCAGCGGAAACGAGTTCATCCGACAGCAGGCACTCGAGCAGGCCGGGCCATTCATCCCGGAGGGCACGCTCAACATCGATGCGGTCGACACGAGCCTGTTCAGTCACTTCATCCTGCGAGGCGTCTCGGTCTCCAGTCCGTCCGGTAAGACCATGCTTGCCGCAGATGAAGTGCGGCTTCGATACGATCTTCGCCACCTGCTCGACAAGCGTGTCGACGTGACCGAGGTTGCGCTGATTCGGCCCACGGTCGATGTCGAAGTACTCGAAGACGGCAACATCGACCTGGCCGCAGCATTCGGCCCCTCGGCTCCGCCGCCGGAGCAGCCCCCACCGCCCACCGCCTGGGTAGACGTTCCCGCCGACATTCGCATCGGCGCCGTGGTGTTGAAGGACGGCAGGATTCGCTACCGCGACGGCTCCAACCCTGAAGCTCCGATGGATGTGCAGATCAAGGGGCTGGAGCTGGGCGGCGGTGCACGCGTGCATGCTCGCAAGGCCGACCTGTCGAAGCTGCATCTGGGTGTGGCGTCGGTGGAAGGACTCGACCTCGATCTGCCACTGCCCCTGTCGGTCGGTGCTGACCTGTCCTATGACGAAAGCCGCTTGGCTGTGAAGCAGGTTGCCATTCAGGCTCGGAACACAGCGCTTGCGCTGTCTGGCAATATTGACCGCGTGGACTTTGACGACCGAGTACTTGCACTCAAGATCGATCAGATCAGCCTCGACGAAGCCGACATCGAAGCACTGGCTGGCGACGACGTCCTCCTTGGCAATGTGCTCCTCCGCGGGTCGATCGACGGTCCCGTCTCGGATCTGACCACCAAGATCGCCACCCAGACGCCGGGGGGGGCACTCGACCTCGAGGCTTGGGTGGACACCACGGCCGAGCCTCTGGCTTGGAAGGTGGGCGTCGCCACGACAAGCCTTGACGTAGACGCAATCACCCCGCTTGTGCCGGAACCGACCCACCTCAACCTCGAGCTCTCCGCCGACGGTCAGGGGACCGATCCCGCCACCGACCTGACTGGTGCATTTCGACTCACCGCGCGCGATCAGGTCGTCTTCAATGAACGGTTGCCTGAGCTCACCTTGGGCGGGCGGATCGACGCTGGCGTGGTGGAACTGCAGGAGTTCGGTGCTGTGCACTCCGCTGCTCGCCTCTCGGCGAAGGGGCGCATCGACCTCAACAACGAACGGGTGGACCTCCGCGAAGTGAGCGCCCGAGTGCCAAGCCTCGGTGCTCTGCGCAAATATGGCGTCGAAGGACTGCGCGGGAGCGTGGGCTACGATGGTCGGGTGCGGGTGAATGGCTTTGGCGAGGGTGGCGTAGTCGTCGCTGAAGGAGGGCTCGATCTTCGGGGGTTTGCCGCGCAGGATGCGGTGGCGGTCCAGTCGGTCTCCGGGCCGGTGCAGGCGCGAGTGGAGCTCGACACTTCGGCCGTCACGGCCTCTGGGCTGACCACCATCCGTGGCGTGGATGCTTCGGGCGCAGCGGTTGGCGGTGCAGACCTCCAGTGGAGCGCTTCGGTCGATGGCGGCGTGGTGGTTGCAGAGAGCAGTGTCTCCGTGACGGAGCTGTCCGTGGGCGATGGCGCGGTGACCATCGACCGGATTGCCACGATGGAAGGGCAGCGCTTCCGTGGAGGGGTGGACCGCACCGGCCAACCCTGGGCGGTGGGCAGCCTCTTCATGAAAGAAATGGGCTTCGGGACGGCGGGCTACAAAGCGGATGGTGGTGAAGTTTCGCTCGCGTTCCGCGACCCGGACGGCGAGCATGGTCCCGATGCCGCACGGCTGAAGGTGGGCTTCGATCTGGAGCGCGATGAGCAGTCTCCATTCTTCGAAGGGCAGGTGAGCGGAGATCTGGTCAGCGGTGAGTGGCAGATCGACGACCTCGTGATTGCGCCGGCGGAAGAAAACCCACTGGTGGCAGATGGACCGGTACGCTTCAAGCTGGCCGATGGCGGCGCACGCGACATCCAGGCCAATCTCCGCAGCGACGTGGGAAGCCTCGTGGTGAACGGGAACTGGGTTCCCGACGCCGAGGATGCTTCATCGCTCACGTTCGAGGCTGACCGCGTCGACCTCTCTCATGTGGCGAAGATGGCGCAGCTCTTCGTGGGCCCAGAGCGTGAGGGCGACCCGAAAATCCTGGAGGGGCTTGCCGGAATCGCGTCGCTCTCGGCCCAGCTCGACGATGCGCCTGGGCAAGACCTAAACGTCGACGTGACCGCAGATCTGCAAGAGATCGTGTATCCTGGGATGGTTCGGAAGCTGTCGTTGGCCGCCCACGTGGACGGCCCCATCACGCTCCCGCATGTCAATGCGCGGCTCAAGGGCGAGCGGGGGTCGCTGCTGGCGGCGCTCTCGGGCTCAGTCCCGCTCAAGATTGTGGAAGGGGCCCCCCAGCTCGACTGCTCACGCTCGGCCGACATCGACGCCATCCTGGGGCCGGGAAACATTCAGCGCTTCTCCTCCACACTGCCGGCCATTGGTGAGCTGCCGAAGGTGGACGCCAGCGCCGCGGTCCTCGTGGGCGGCGTCGCTTGTGACCCGGACCTCTCTCTCGTGGCATCGGCCTCCGTGCCCGTCGGCCTCCAAGGCCAGCGCGTCCGTCTGGACATGGACCTGCATCGCCGTGAGGGGCAGGTCGACGTCGAGGGTGGACTCGACATTGGTCTCAACCGGCGCATCGAGATCGAAGGCCACGCCATGACCAACCTCACCCGGCTCTTCGAGGGTGCGTTTGGCGGCGGAGAGATGCCGCCGTGGGTTGTAAAACACGAAATCACGACCCCGACACGATTCGCAAACCTCGCAACCTTCGATATTCTCAGCCCGCCCACATCCAGTCTCTCAGTCATCAGTCTCTCGTGCTCGTTCCCGCGTTTTGGGTTCCGATTTCCACTTGAATCGGGTGACAGCCCTTGCGACGGGAGGAGGAGGAGAGAGACGACGACGAGGGAAGAAGACGAAGAAGAAGATCGAGAGAAAAAGATCTTTTTTCGTCATCTTCTTCTTCTTCCCTCGTCGTTCAGCAGCATTCTGGGTG
>CAJWOS010000657.1 GCA_913044235.1 uncultured Pseudomonadota bacterium | reverse complement strand
ACGGCGACGTCGCTCGCCGCCAAGACGCTGTGCGTGCCGCACGATCAACCACCACTGCCGGCGGGGACCAAGTGCTTCTTTACCGGCGAAGAAGCGACGTGCTGGTGCCTCTGGGGGCGTAGCTACTAAGACTCGTCTTTACTTTCTGGCTCGTCGCGTCGGTGGCGTCGACCGCCTCGACGCCTTCGCGCTGGTGCCGGCGCCGGCATAGGCGCAGGTTCCTCGCCCTTCCGCCGCCGCTCCATGTCCTCGACGATCTGCTTCTTCGGGACCACGCCCAGCTGCGACACGTCGTAGCGCGCCTCGAGCGCGTGCTTGCGCAGGATGGACGGCTTGTCCGCGTCGTCGCCGGCCCGGCACGGCGTCGCGTGCGCGTGGTCGCGCTCGAGCGCCTGGAAGAGGGCCGACGGGGCGACGGCGCCCAGGCCCGCGGCGGCGGCCAGCACTGCCGGCATGTGGTCGATGCGCGCAGAAAACCCGTCTTCATTCGGTGGCGCCGGCTCCGGCCACTCGAGGACGGGGCCGATGTCTCCGGGCACGAGCGCCACGAGCGACGAGCCGCGGAAGCAGAGGTCCGACGGCGGCTCCAGCTGCTCGTCGGGACTCGGATGCTGCTCCAGCGTGAAGGGCTCCTCGGCCAGGACGCCCTCCACGAACGGATAGACGCACACGACCAGATCGTCTTTCGTACCGACGGCGACAGCAGCCGTCGACACGGCGAGGCAGGTGCACACGCCGCCGACGCGCCGCTCGCCGCCGCCCTCGGCGACGGGCAGCACGTGATCGGCCTGCCAGAAGTCGCCTTCGACCGGCGCGGTCAGGATGGTGCTGCTCCCGCCCTTGGGGTCGTCACTGCAAGCAACCAGGAGCGGTGCGAGGAAGAGAATTCGAGAGATGGTCATGCGCGGCTTCCAGTGGTGGAATGTGGGTGACTGCCCGAGGCTCGCTGCCCCGAGCTGGACCCGTGGCTGAGGTATTGGCCCGGATGTAGCCCATTTAGGTCCGTTTTGGATGGGAAATCGATCGAGGAAACCTCACTGCTGGGGGCCGAGGTTCACCGGAGACGCACCGCGCTGGAGAAATTTGGACATTCACCGCAAATTCGCCCCTCCAATCTGGGATAATGAACCGCGAGGAGCCACAATGCCCAGCCAGACGCGCAGCCAGACCCCCACCACCCAGCCTTCGAGCGGGGTCACCACAGATCGCCCGAGCACGCAGTCGGGCGGGGCGCAAGACGCCATCGGCAACCAAGCGCTCCAGGCGGCGATGGCCGACAAGTCGGCGGGCCAGCTCTCGTGGGAGGCCGCGCTGGGGGAGGCTCTGGGCAGCAAGCTCTACGAGGCCTTGTCCAAGCAGCTGGCGCAAGACGAGCTCCGAAAGGCGGCGGAGAGTGCGGTCGGGTCGGCCATGAAGGCACTCGGGGAGCTCATTCGCGACAAGGTCGACGTCTCGGAGCAGGAGGCGGCCAATGCTCTGGTCGCGGCCCTCGACAAAGAGATCAAGCGCATCGCGGGCACGGCGGCAACGGGTGAGATTGCCGATGAACTGCGGCAGTTTGTCGATGAAAATCCGCTCCTGGTCACAACGGCGGCCATCGGTGCGGCCACGGCATGGGTGCTCGCCAACCAGGGCATCGGCCTGCTCAGCACTCGGCTGCAGCTTGGGGGTGGTCACTCGCTCATCGGCGGCGTAGACCCCGGAAAGACCCTCGAGCTTGCGGTGGAGCGGGTGCGACTGGGGTACCGCTACAAAGGCGGCGGCACCGACCTCAAGGTGATCGGCGACTACTTCGCCGACGACTCCTGGAAGGTCACGGGTGGGTTCTCGCAAGCGACCGACTTCGGCGGACGCGCCAGCATCACAGGACTGCACCACCAGCGCGGTCCCGACGAGAGCCGCACCCGCTTGGGCGTGGGCTACGCCCAAGACGGCCTCGCTGCCAGTGCCTTCTGGGAGCGAGAGCGCAGCATCGGCAGCGACGTGAGCACCCTGGGCGGACAGCTCTCCGCGAGCCGCGACGACTGGTCGGCCTACATGCGGGCACAGGCGAGCACCGACGGCTCCCACGAGGCGGCCGCAGGCGTGAACCACCGCTTGAGCAGTGATGCCTCGTGGGGCGTGGAAGGGTTCTCCTCTTCGGGCGGGCAGGGCCCCTCGGAGAGCGGGGTGCGGGCGGTCTTCCGGTGGACCTTCTGAGCACAGGGTGCGCGGCGTCGGTCGTGGCCACACGCGGGCACGCGGCGCTGGGCGGTGCGCGATGCAGGTGGCTCGGCGTGGAAGGCGATCATCTCCGGCGATGATGCGGTTGCCATGGGGATGACAGGTTGGGACAGGTTGGGTACGGGTACCGGCGAACATGCCCATCCCCCCCTGTCCCGAGTGGTTGATGCATCGCTGCGGCCTGACACTCATCGGTCTCCTCACCGCCTGCTCTGATGCCGGCGTGACCAAGTTCAACACCCCGCCCACCGCCGAGCTCACCAGCCACGCCAGCGGCGACACGGTGCGCGAGGGCGATGAAGAGAGCCTGCGCGGCGTGGTGGGCGACCCGAACCACGCCGTGGACCAGCTCTCGGTGACCTGGCTCATCGGCGGCTCGACCGTGTGTGCAGACTCGACGCCCGACGCGGAAGGGGTGGTGGAGTGCGCCCACACCTTTGTGCCCGGGGCCGATGAGGTGGTGCTGGAAGTGCGCGACCCGGAGGGTGGTTCAGGGGACGACCGCGTCTCCGTGGACATCCAGCCTACCGATGCACCGGTGGCCGTGCTCACTGCACCCACGGCATCGGGCGTGTACTACAGCGACCAGCTCACCACCCTTGAGGGCACGGTCTCGGATGGCGAAGACCCGGCAGCCGAGCTGGGCGTGGTGTGGGAGTCCAGCCTCGATGGTGTGCTCACGGGCAGCTTCGACACGCCAGACTCGGAGGGCGGCCTGCTGGGTGCCGTCACGCTGCAGGAAGGAGAGCACTTCCTCACGCTCACAGTCACCGACTCCTCAGGCAAGGAGGGCCGAGACAGCGTGACCTTCCAGGTGGGCCCGCCCAACTCGGTTCCCACGTGTGCGATCACCGCACCGGAGGATGGAAGCTCCGGTGCCGATGGGGAAGAGGTGCGCTTTACCGCCACGGTGTCCGACCCCGACGTTCCGGCCGACTGGCTCACCATCACGTGGGAGAGCGACAAGGACGGCTCGCTCGGCACCAGCACGGCCAATTCGGATGGCTCGGTGGGCTTTGCCTACAGCGATCTGAGCATCAACACCCATGCCGTCACCCTCACCGTCACCGATGAGATTGGCGCCACCTGTACCGACAGCATCTTCTACTCGGTGGGCACACCGCCGGAGCTCACGGTCCTCACGCCGGCAGATGGCGATGTGCTCAACGAGACCAGCCCGGTCGACTTCGCGGCCACGGCCATCGACAATGAAGACCTCGAGACCGACATCGAGCTGCTGTGGACCAGCAGCATCGACGGCGACTTCTCCACGGAGGGCGCCGACTCCGACGGCGACATCGACTTCTCGGCCGAGCTCACCCCCGGCGATCACACCA
>CAJWOS010000656.1 GCA_913044235.1 uncultured Pseudomonadota bacterium | reverse complement strand
CCCCTCGAAGTCGCGCAGCTGCGCGGCCAGGGCGTCGCGCTGCTGCTTGGCGTCGGCGGCCGCCTGCTTGGAGGAGGCCACGAGCTCCGTCTGCTCCTCGAGCTGCTGCTGGAGCGCCTGCAGGCTGCTCGCGGCCTGGCCGGAAATGCCCTCAGGAGCGCGGCTAGATGTCATCTCCGACCACACCGGAACGGTACCGTCGGGCGTCACGGTGCTCGGTCTCCAGCCGCCAGGTCTGGTGCGTCAGAGGATGGCGCTCTCGAACCTGCTCGTGTTGCCCAGTCGAGTGGCGGATGATGGGGATCGCGATGGTGTTCCCGTCGTATTGATGGAGGCGCTGGCGAGCGGTCGTCCTGTGATCGCGGGCGATGTGGGGGGGATCTCGGAGCTGGTCGACGATTCCGTCGGTTGGCTCGTTCAACCCGATGACCATGCCAGCTTGCTCGATGCACTGAACGAGTCCTTTGACCCGCTGAAACGCCAGCAGAGAGGTCGTTTTGGTCCACGTCGGCTAAAAGAACGAGGCTTCACACTCGCCGATCAAGTGCAGGGATTGCTCCGTGAGTGGCGACGGTTCCCGCCTGCAGTGCGTTGATTTTCGAAACGAACCGATTTGTCCACGGTTTTTCACTTGCACGTTGTGGAGTTCTGATGAATAGATGCTCTGTCGGGCGCACGTCGAGGGTCGCATCGAAGTGGTCCTCTTCGCGGTTTACTTAGGCAGTGTTACCGGATCGTGCCGCCAGTTTGGGTCCGAACCAACCGTCGGTCACATCTCCGGTTTAGGAGTCGCCATGAAACGTTCCCTATTGGCCATGCTTCTCGTGAGCGCAGGCTGTACTCCCGATTACGATCTGCAGAAAGAAGCGGAGCCGGAAGAAGGCGCCGAGGAGCTGGAAGAAGCTCCGGAGGTCGACGAGGAACCCGAACCTGAAGAGATTGTTGACTCGGGCGATACGGCGGATGGCTCGGGGTCTGCGGTCCCCGATCCCGATCTCCCGGTGGCCGTGTGCGACGTCTCTCCGAACCCCGTGGAGCCACCCTTCGAGACTGCGACCTGGGACGGATCGGGCAGCTACGATCCCGAGGGTCACGATATCGTAGACTACTCTTGGGCGTTGGTGTCGGCCCCTTCCGGCTCGTCCGTTCGGATGCCCACCGGATCGGATGCCATGCGCGGCGGCTTCGAGCCAGACCTCGCGGGGGAATATGTCGGCCAGCTGGTGGTGCGGACCGACGACGATCGGACCTCAGCCCCCTGCCAGGTCACGCTGCAGTCGATTCCGGCTGAAGACCTCTGGGTGGAGATGTTCTGGCAGCACAGTGGCGACGACATGGACCTCCACATGCTCGCGCCGGGTGGCACGCTCGACGACCGCTCCACGGACTGCTACTTCGCCACTTGCACGGGCGGCATGTCATGGGGCGCATCGGGCACCGCCGACGACCCTTACCTCGACCTCGATGACATCCCCGGCACCGGTCCTGAGAACATCAACATCGCTGCGCCGTCTGCGGGTGTCTACACGGTGTACGTCCACGACTACCCTGGTAGCCGCTACAACAACGACAATGCCGTGACGGTACGGGTCTACATCAACGGCACCAAGCTCTACGATGAGACCAAGACCATCAATGGCGAAGACGACTACACTCCGTTTGCGGCCATCGACTGGTCGTCGGGTTCGGTGACCCCCCTGTAGTCGGGGAATCCATTTCGACCTCTTCACGAGCGCGCTTCGGCGCGTTCGTTGCGCTCTGGGCATGGACGACGTAGGGCGAACAGCCGTAGTCCGCTTCAGATGCGAGGACCTCATGAATTCGATGACCGGCTACGGCCGTGGAGAAGCCACCAACGGAGATGTGTCTGTGGTGGTCGAGCTGAAGTCGGTGAACAACCGCTTCCGCGACGTCAACGTACGAATGCCCCGCGAGTACATAATGCTGGAGTCCCGCATCGTGACTGCAGTGAAGGCCAGCGTGGCGCGAGGCCGTGTCGATGTCTACATCCGACGAAGTGCCACTGAAAGCAACCAGACGGTCCACGCAGACCCTGTGTTGGCCGAGCGGTACCTCGTCGCCGTGCGGGCGGTGGCCCATCGACTCCAGTTGTCTGCCGACTCGGTCCAGATCGATGCGATCCTGAGCCAGCCTGGCGTTCTGTCCTTGCGAGAGGTCGAGGCCGACGCGCTCGGAGAGTGGGAAGTCGTGGAGACTGCCCTCCAGGCGGCCATCGACGAGCTGATTCGGATGCGGCGCACCGAGGGGGATGCGCTTCGTGCTGACCTGCTCGGTCATCTGGTCTCACTGGAGCGCAAGCACATCGAAGTCACCAAGCAGGCGAGTGGGCTGGTGGAGCGGCTGCACCAACGGCTGCAAGACCGATTGAATCGGCTGCTTTCCGATCGGTTCGACTCCGCTCGGGTGGCCCAGGAGGCGGCAGTCCTGGCCGACAAGGCCGATGTGAGTGAAGAGCTGGCGCGGCTGGTGTCGCACTTTTCACAGTTCCGCACGGCGCTTGAGTCTGAGGAGCCCACGGGGCGACGGCTGGAGTTCCTGGTTCAGGAGATGAACCGAGAGGTCAATACTCTGGGAAGCAAGTCGGCCGAACACCCCGTAAGTGCTGCCGTAGTCGATATGAAGAGCGTCTTAGAGCGCGTCCGTGAGCAAGCGGCCAACGTCGAGTAGCGACCCTTCGGTGCTGCTTTGACGCGGTTCTGAGTTCGGGTGTCCGAGAAACGGAGATCGACCGCTGTGTGTCGACTGTGTGTTCTGTTTGGGGCCTTTGCTCGGCCAGCGTCGTTGCACAACATGAAGTCCGATCCACAGGTTAGCGCGTAGGCCCCCCGGAATGGAGCCACCATGTCGCTTGATGTTTCTGCCTGGACGGCTCCTCAGCGAGGCGCGCTCTTCGTTGTCACGGGCGCTTCGGGCACCGGGAAGACCACTCTGGTCCGAGAGGCGCTCGCAAATCTTCCTGGAATCGCCTGGTCGGTGAGTGCCACCACTCGGGCCGCGCGCAAGGGGGAAGTGCACGGGGAAGACTACCTCTTTGTGTCGACCGAAGCCTTCGAGCGGAAGCTGCAAAAGGGGGAGCTGCTGGAATGGGCGAAAGTCTACGGCAACTACTACGGCACATTGCGCAAACCTGTGGAGCAGGCACTGGCTCGTGGAGAGAGCATTCTGCTGGAGATTGACGTCCAGGGTGCCCGGCAGGTGCGAGAGGCTGCACCTGAGGCGGTGCTGGTTTTTGTTTTGCCCCCATCGGTGGAATCTTTGGAAGCGCGTCTCCGAGGAAGAGCCACGGATGATGACGCCACGATCGCGCGTCGCGTTGCGGAGGCGCGCGAACAGCTTCAGGGTGTGGCAGAGTTTGACTACATCGTTGTCAACGATGTTTTGGCTAGTGCGCACCATCGGTTTCAGGCGGTGCTCGTGGCGGAGCTCCAGCGTCGACATCGGCATCCGAAGCTGGTGGAGACGTTTGCAGGGTAGACGACCCCGGTCCCATGCGCGAAATTGGTTTCGCACCTCGTGGACCGTCCGTGCTGGGTCATGTGTTGG
>CAJWOS010000655.1 GCA_913044235.1 uncultured Pseudomonadota bacterium | reverse complement strand
GCAAGGAGCTGTCGAGGGACATCGGCACTTCGGGATAGGGGGACGTCTGGCAGAGTCAGCCCCCCTACATTAATACATTACTACCGTTATGTACCGCCACCCCATTGGGTTTGCGGTGCACGCACACCCCGGAGTTGCCGTGCAAGACGCATCGTTGGAAGTCCACATCGGCACCCTCGAAGGTCAACAGCATCACGGCGAGTCCGTGTTCCCGATGATCGTCACCTGTGGCACGGCGGACGCCACGCTGGAGCAGGTGGTGCACTGGGCCCGCGAAAATGCTTCGGAGATGGTGCGACAGGCGGCACAGCACGGCACCGTGTTGTTCCGAGGGTTCCCGCTGGTCACGGCGCAGGACTTCGATGCGTTTGTGGTGGCGTTCGGGCTTCCGGGGTTCACCTACGAAGAGTCACTGTCGAATGCCGTGCGGGTGAACCACACGCCGCGGGTCTTTTCCGCCAATGAGGCGCCGCCCACGGCCAACATCAACCTGCACCACGAGATGGCGCAGACGCCGATCCACCCGAGCAAGCTCTTCTTCTTCTGCCAGACGGCGTCGCCCGTGGGCGGAGCGACCTCGATCTGCCGCTCCGATGTGCTCTGGGAGCGCCTGCTCAAGGAGTGCCCAGACTTCGCCGAAGCCTGCCGCACTCGTGGTCTCAAGTACACCAACACCATGCCGGCACAAGCCGATGCCGAGTCTGGCCAGGGCCGCAGCTGGGCGAGCACCTTCAGTGCCACCACTCGCGCGGAGGCCGAGGTCCGGATGGCGGAGCTTGGATACACCTGGGAATGGCAGGCCGATGGCTCGGTGCGGGTCACATCGCCCGCGCTGCCGGCGGTGCGCGACCTGCCCGACGGGCGGTCCAGCTTCTTCAACCAGCTGATCGCCGCGCTCACCGGCTGGGATGACGCCAAGGGCGACCCTTCGCGGGTGCTGCGGTTCGGTGACGACTCGCCGCTGGACCTGGACGGAGCGTTCAAGGCCGCCGAGATTGCGGATGCCATCCGGTTCGATGTTCCCTGGCAGTCTGGTGATGTCGCGTTCATCGACAACCATGTCACCATGCACGGTCGCCGCACGTTCGAGGGCCGCCGCAAGGTGATGGCCGCGTTCGTAGCCTGAGCCCTTCGACTTTCGCTTTTTCTTCGAGGTTCTTCATGTCCACGCTCTCCATCGACGCCACGCCCCGTCCGCTCGGCGCGAGCGGTCTGTCCTGCTTCCCCATCGCCTACGGTCTGTGGCGCTTTGCCGGCACCGATGTGGCCACTGCACGCGGAAAGGTGGATGCTGCCCTGGAAGCGGGCATCGACCTGTTCGACCATGCCGACATCTATGGCTGCGATGGCGGCGGCTCGTTCGGTGATGCGGAGCTGCTCTTCGGCAAGATGCTGGCCGAGGCGCCCCACCTGCGTGACCGCATGACCATCGCCAGCAAGGGCGGCATCGTGCTCGGGCTCCCGTATGACTCCAGCGCCGCGTGGCTCCGGCAGGCCTGCGAAGACTCCCTTCGCCGACTGCAGGTCGATGTGATCGACTTGTACCAGATCCACCGTCCGGACTTTCTCGGGCATCCCGCCGAGGTCGCGCGTGTGCTCACAGCGCTTCGCGATGAGGGCAAGATCCGGCACGTGGGCGTGTCCAACTACACCACGAGCCAGTTCCGGGCTCTGCAGGCCCACCTGTCCTTCCCGATTGCCACCCACCAGCCCGAATTCTCCTGCTGGTCGCATGCGCCCTTGCGGGACGGCATTCTCGATCAGTGTATGGAGCTGGGAGTCACCCCGCTGGCCTGGAGCCCGCTCGCTGGGGGGCGGCTGTTCCGCTCGCCCGACGAGGCGTCATCGGCCGACGAAGCGGCTCGGCTCCGTGACCTCCAGTCGGTACTCGACGAGGTCGCCACGGCACAAGGCGTGAGCCGCACCGCCGTGGCGCTCGCGTGGCTCCTGGCGCACCCGGCCGGTGTGCTGCCCATCATTGGCACCCAGCGCATCGACCGGATCCACGACAGCGTCACCGCGCTCTCGGTGAAGCTGGACCGTCCCACATGGAACCGGATCCTGGTGGCGGCACAAGGAGAGCCGCTTCCCTGAGCGAGCGTCGGAGCGGGTGCCGAAGCACTCGCTCGGCTCCGGTACGATCTGGGGTGCGGAGCGGCTCGTCTCGCTCCCTGCTCTAGAGGTTCTCGTCGATCCATGCGTCGAGCTCGTCGGCGTCTTTTTCCCAGTTGCGAATCATCTGCTTGGCACCGTTCTCGGTGTAATCTCCCGTAGAGATCTCCATCTTCAGCCAGCTCGCATGCACCCGGCGCGTGCCACCGCCCGATGGATAGTTGATGCCGATGTAGTACTGGTCCTGGATGCGCAGGTCGAGCTTGGTGCCGGTCGACGGCTCCGTGAGCCACCACCGCTGTAGGAAGACCCAGCCAGCGTCGCTCTCTACCCAGCGGAACTCGATGCGACGGTCGGCGGTGACTTCGCCCAGCAGGCTCCAGTCGGCCACGGAGTACACGTCGCCTTCGGCCCAGGTGCAGTCGCGGTCCACGATGCAGCCCTTGCCTTCATCGAAGCTGCGGTCGTAGGTGAGGTACACATCGGGCATGATGGTCTTGAAGGAGTACTGTGTGAGTGCCTCCATCAGCTTCTTGCCGCCATAGCCGCTCTGGGTGACCAGGCTCACGCCCTCAAGCCCCTTGTTGGTGTGGTTGTGCCCGGTGAGGTCGCCAATGGCGGACTTCGGGATCGTGCCGAGCGTGTAGCCGGCCTGTGCTTCTTCGAGCTGCTGGCCCTTGAGCCAGTCCGACAGGTTGTTGAGACCCAACACCAGCGCCTCATCGTCTTCATCGGCCGTGTGCTCGAAGATGTAGCCCATCAGGGCTTCATACTCTTTCGGGGCCTCGGCTGGCTTGCATCCCATGAACCCGACCAGTGCAGTCAACAGAACTCGGGTGTGCGCAGGCATGAGGTCTCCAGTGGATGCGGGAGCGGTGCATAATCAGCGTTACACGAAAATGCTTCGTCTGGTGACGAAATGCAACGTCGACGAAACCATGCTGTTAGCGACAGCCTCCGCGCGGATGTTCAGGTGCGGCGACGGGTGGAGGTCCAGCCCACGAGTCCGAGGAAGCCGAGCATCATCGCCAGCAGGCCGCCGGGCGTGGGGGTGCGGCTCGCCGTGGTGCAGCTGCAGCCAGAGTCATCCTTACCGCCTTCTTCTTCGACCACGAAGCCATCGGCCAGGTAGGCGGTCTCACCGGCGCTGTTGACCACCTCGACATCATGATTTCCAGCGCCAAGCGCGGTGGGGGTGCGCCCGGTGATGCTCTCGGCACCGGCGATGTTGAGTCCCGTGAGCGGCAGTCCACCGATCCGAGCCGTGGTGCCGGCGTCGAAGCCGGTCCCGATCAAGGCCACATCGACGGCTTCGCCTTCTTGGGTGGTGCTCGGAGTGATCTGGGTGAGGCTGAGGGGGCCGGCGTCGGTGTCTGAGTCAGCATCAGCATCGGTGTCTGCGTCGGTGTCTGCATCGGTGTCGGTGTCGGTGTCGGCTTCCTCGTCGCCTGTGGTG
>CAJWOS010000654.1 GCA_913044235.1 uncultured Pseudomonadota bacterium | reverse complement strand
TCCCGGAGTGCCGCCGCGAGCCGTGGCCGAATCCGCGCCGCGAGACTGCTTGCATGCAGCTGTTCGGCAAGCTCAATGGCCGAAGTCCAATGTGCGATGGCCGCCCCCGGATCACCGCCCCCCAGGGCGAGTAGAGCCGCCTTGTCGAGCACCTTCGCCTGCACTGCGTCCGGTACTTCGCGGTCCGCATGTGCGAACAACACCATGGCATTGGATGCATCCAGCAGACGCTGGGCCTTCTTCAGGTGCGCCGCCATCGACTCGGCCACCCGCTCGCGGGTGGGAATGTCGGCCTTTCGAACAAGGGTCGACCAGACCTGATCAGCATCATCGAGCCGTCCCATTGCGGCCAGAACGCTGCCCTCATGCTCCTGCGCCATCCGCGCCGTACGCTGAAAGACCGGCACACTTTCTCGTGCGGCGCGTGCAGGCCCTGCGGCCTTCGCCGGCCGGTCGGCACTCATGTGCAACTTCGACTCCAGCAGGTACAACTCGGCCGGAGGGTGGGGGTTGCTGCCAAAACACGACCGGGCCTCTCGCAGCAGCTGTTGGGCAGTCTGGATGTCGGCAGGTGCGGTGAGGTTGTACAGACCAGCCAACGCCAGGAGGGCCACCTTGACGTAGAGATCGTCGGCGCACTGTACAGCCGATCGGAGCACTTCCACCGCGACGTCACGCTGCTGTGCAGCCATCGCCGCTTCGGCGGTGCGCCGTACAAGTCCAGGCTCCGAGGCATGCCGCACAATACTGCTCCCCCAGCGAGCCGTGCTGGCGGGGTCCCACTCGGTCAAAGTATCAAAAGACTCGTGCAGTTCATCGACTTCGGCGGGCGGGGCGATCACCGCGTGTGCGACCCGCGCAGGATGGGCCTCGTTGAGGAGCGATGCAGCCTTGCGGTGCATGTCTGGCAGCACACCCAGGAGCTCTTCCAAATCCGGAGCATCTTGGGGCGAGGCGAGGCGCAGTCCTCCACTCCACTCGACCACCAGACCGCGATGCGTGAGGCTGCTGCATGCGCGAGCCATTTCGGCAAGATCGAGCTGGAGCAGACGGCCAGCACCCGCCCGAGGCACCGGCGCCACACTGGTAGCAACGAGATGAATCAAACGACGGGCATTTTCGGAAAGCCCTTCCAGAAGGTGTACGCCATTCCACCCGCCAGCGCCGTTCAGCACCCCTTGCGCACTCGCGCTGTGCAGAATGGCCGCCCCGATGTGCATCGACGCACCAGGAGCACTGCCCGTCACCACAAATGGAAGCGACTTGACCGACAACGGAGGCACTTCAACGGTGGTGAGTCCTTCGATGGAGCGTTCTCCAGCTGCGAGCACTTGAACATTTGGCTCCCGCAAAAGAGCCGCGAGCACCGAACGGGTCAGCAGGTCAATCGCATCGATGTCGTCCACGACGATCAACATGTGTCCTGGACCATGCCGGACACGCCATCCTCGGAGAATCCGGACCGCTGCATGGCGTGCACGCCGAGCGGCTTCTGGAAACCGGGGGACCGTGGGCTCTTGACCGAGCGACTGGAGAGCAGCGCGAACGTCGAGACCGGCGATGGCACTGACACAAAACAAAAGGTACGGCCGCCGTGCGTGGTCGAGCGACCGAACGACCGACCCCAGCAGCTTCGTGCGACCCGATCCCCGCGGGCCCACCAGACACAGCCTCCCGCCCCGAACGGACCACTGCTCGAGGCGTCTGGTCAAACGCGGCCGCGCCAACGCACTTGCATGCAAGCGCCTCCACCATGCCCGCGAATCGACAGGCTTGTCGCTGGGTGAAGAGATCAAGGCCGCTCCAGCATCGCGCCGCCGATGTCGCATCGGAACTTCGCGAACGCACATTGTGCGCGCACTGCCCACCCGCAACCTTCGAGGCTGACTACTGCTCGTTTCGTAGCTGGTATAAACCGAATCATCCACCTCATCCAGCGCTCACATTTCTGGCCCCGCATCGCATCCCTTCCTGACACGAACGCCCGGCGCCACTCCTTCATATGAGGCCATTTTAGGACCTCTGCATGCGCATCACCAGCTGTCGGTAGAGGCCCCAGCTCAACCGACAGGCTCCCCCACTCGAGTGGAACTTCTGGCAATCATCGAGGTGTATTCATGGTCGGCGAAGCCCCCGGCTGGAAGACCGGTGTGCCACCCACAGAGACCTGAACGGCCACATGGACCGCGGGCTGCAGTGGCCTGTCAAGGCTCCTCATCACATGCGCGAAGTCGTCGCTCGGCAGATCGGGCACCGGCGTGATGGTCATTCGGTGTTCCTGCTCCTCGCCAAGCTCATCTGCGAGCTCCTGCAGTCGCTCACCGAGCGGGCTCTCGCATGACGCCGCCATCGCTTGGAGAAACCCTCGCAACTTGGGTGGCACAGCCACCGAAGGCAGGGAGACCCGAATGCTCCGCCGCAGCTGCAGACCCAGCGTCACAACCCCGAGGGCGGGGACCGAGAACCCGCCAGCCACATCCCCTTGCCGAGCGGCCGAGTCACTTGCCAGGATCAGGTAGAAGGTACGGATCGACAGCGGCCGATCCCACAACAAAGTGGGCATACGACCGAACTTCATGGTTCCCTTCTGAACGCACCAACGGTCCAGATCATCAGGGCTTTGCGCCGCGTACCAGGCCGCTAGCGGAGCCGGCATTGACTCGAGCGGGACCGCAGGCGCGAGGCGCGGCCCCTTGCCGAGATCATAGCAAGCATCAACTCCTTCGCGAATCGTCGCGCCGACCGATGCCCAGTACCGTGGTGTGCTGCGGTCGTCTCCCCGCGCCATCAGGTTGATCGGGCGGTCCTGCTCGACCAGCTTTGGCCACGGGCTCATTCGGTATGGCATCAAGACAATGTGATCACCAGCCGTACGTTCATCTTGAAAGCGGGAAAACACATTCGCACCTTCGATCCCGGCTTCCAGCAAAAGGTCACGAGCCCAAAACACCATCGCAGCATGCACCCGATGCATCACGGTGTGAGTATGCGCGAACGGATTCATCGAGAATCTCCGAGGAACGCAATCGGCATAAGCCGATCACAAGCAGCCGACCGACGACTCTGCGTGGAGCGCAGATGCTGTGCATGGTACACCGGGCGATAGCGGGAGAGTGGAATGCTGTCACTCGATGATGCAGTCGGAATCTGGACCCGACGGCTCAGCAACGGCGCTGGGCTCGATGAACCTCTTCACGAGGTCATTCCCCACACATGGCGGCAGCGCGCGAACCTCACAAACGCCGAAGCCGAGCTCGTGGCACTGTGCGCCTTGACCGAGCTCGATGGCAAGCTGGCCCTCTTGTGTGGGCAGTGGCGAGGGGACGAGACGCAAACATGGCCCAGCATGTCCTTGGCCCTCCAGTTGATTCCCGACCTACATCTGATGCATACGCTCTCGGGGTCTGTCTGCCGGCTCACTGGCCTACTCACCGTCGACAATGGCGCGGCCTTCAGCGCCCGCGTGCGCAGTCCTGAACGCGTGTGGGCAGCCCTGGCCGGCTACCGCGTCGCCGACGTCACGCACGTCGTGAACGACTTTCAGCTGTGGCTCGGCTTTCGCGGCGCCTCTGG
>CAJWOS010000653.1 GCA_913044235.1 uncultured Pseudomonadota bacterium | reverse complement strand
TATCCGGGAACGCGGCCGAGGGTGTTGAAGAACCACTCGTCCACCATTGGCCACGCGCCCATGTTCCGCGGCTCTTCCTGGCACCAGACGACTTCAACGTCGGAGCCATACCGCTCAAGCTCGGCTTGCACTTCATCTGCTGGAAATGGGTACAGCTGCTCCAGGCGAACGATCGCAATCCCGGTGTCGCCGGCAGCCCGCCGCGCCTTGCGAAGCTCGTAGTAAATCTTGCCTGAACAGAACACCACCCGACGCACCTCGTCGGGCGCGATGTCAGCATCGGTTTCCCCAAGGACTCGGGCGAACTGACCGCTCGCAAGATCATCAAGCGTCGACACACACTCTGGATGCCGGAGCAGGGACTTCGGCGACATCACCACCAGCGGCTTGCGGGTCTTCACCAGCGCCTGTCGTCGCAGCAGGTGGTAGAAGCTCGCTGGCGTGGTGCAGTTCGCCACAATCATGTTGTCTTCTGCACAGCTCTGCAGGTAGCGCTCCAGACGGGCACTCGAGTGCTCCGGCCCCTGCCCTTCGTAGCCGTGCGGTAGCAGCATCACCACGCCCGAAAGACGTTGCCACTTCTGCTCCCCAGACACAATGAAGTTGTCGACAATGATCTGGGCGCCGTTTGCGAAGTCTCCGAACTGTGCTTCCCAGAGCACCAGACAATCCGGCGCCTCCAGCCCGTACCCGTACTCAAACCCGAGCACAGATGCCTCACTGAGGATCGAGTTGAACACCTCGAACCGCGCGTTTGGCTCGGGCAACTGGTCGAGCGGATGGTAGTCCTCACCGGTCTGGATATCGGTCAGTGCAGCGTGTCGATGCGAAAAGGTCCCGCGCCCGGAGTCCTGACCAGACAGTCGGACTCCAATGCCACCGGCCACCAGCGTGGCGTATGCGGCCTGTTCAGCCACAGCCCAGTCCACCGGAGAGTCTCCGTCTACGATCGCCGCGCGCTGCTTCATCAGACGCTTCACCTTCCGGTGTGCACTGAATCCATCGGGGATTTGGTTGGCGGCACGCAACAGCGTCACCAACCGCTCACGCTCGAATGTAGTGTCGACCGGGTCGTGAATGCTTCCGCCAGTGAAGCGACTCCACAGGCTGATCACATCGCTCCGGGCACTCGTGTTGACATCGGGGTCGGGAAGCGGCTCATGCAAGCACTCCTCGAGCCGCGTCAAGCTGTCTGATGCAATCCTGTTTGTGTCTTCTCGCGAGAGGTGGTCCAACTTTGCGACCATCTTCTCGGCGTACACTGCTCGGGGCGTAGACTTGCGGCGAATGGCGTCGTAGATCAGCGGCTGGGTGAAGCTCGGCTCGTCGCCCTCGTTGTGACCGTGCTTCCGGTAGCAGTACATGTCGATGATGACATCTTCGTGGAAGGTCTGGCGCCACTCTGTGGCGAGCCGTGCCACCGCAGCCACCGCTTCCACATCTTCACCATTGACGTGGAAGATGGGGACCTGGAGCATCCGCGCGACATCTGTGCAGTAGTCAGTCGAACGGGCATCTTTCGGCGAGGTGGTAAACCCGATCTGGTTGTTCACGATGACATGCATCGTGCCCCCGGTCCGGTAGCCGCTCAGCTTGGAGAGGTTGAGCGTCTCGGCCACCACGCCCTGACCGGCAAATGCGGCGTCTCCGTGGATGAGCACAGCCATCACATTGGTTTCGCTGCCTTCGCCCCGCCGATCCTGGCGGGCACGAACCCGCCCCTCGACCACAGGGTTCACCGCCTCAAGGTGCGACGGATTGAATGCGAGCGAGATCAACACATCGCCTCCGCCGCGGGTCTGGTACGCGTGGCTGTAGCCCAAGTGGTACTTCACATCGCCCGAGCTGTTGGCCAACGGCCCCTTGATGCCACCCTCGAACTCTTCCACGATCTGGCGTACAGACTTGTGGAAGATGTTGGCCAGTACATTGAGCCTCCCGCGGTGCGCCATTCCGAGGATCGCCTCATCCAGCCCCTGGCTTGCCGCCGCATCAAGGATGAAGTCGAGCAGTGGTACGAGGGTCTCGGCACCTTCCACAGAAAACCGCTTCGTGCCGGGAAAGCGATTGTGGAGCAACCGCTCGAAGTTCTCGGCATCCGAGAGCAGGCGCAGCGCGTGCAGGGCTTGGCTCCGATCGAGAATGGGCGAGTCCTGCAGTGTCTCGAGCCGCTGCTGCAGCCACTGCTTTTTATGGATGTCGCCGATGTTCATGAACTCGACACCGAAACCGCTGCAGTAGGCTTTTTTGCACCGCTCCACGACCGTGCGTAGCGTGGTGAACTCGGGCACCCCGTACAGCGGGCGCGCGGCCACGGTGGCATCGAGGTCGGCTTCACTGAGACCGTAGAAGTCGAGCGTGAGCTCCGGATGGGACTCAGGTACCTCAAACCCCAAGGGATCGATGTTCGCCGCCCGGTGCCCACGCACTCGATACGCGTTGATCAGCTGTGCCACGGCGACCTGACGGCTAGCAGCTTCAAGCACCTCTGCGCGCGTGGCGGTCCCGACCTGCCCCTTCGCATTGAACACAGAGCGCGTCGGCCGCGCCGGGCCCAGCTGCACGGTTGGTGCGGCACGTCCACCGGTTGCGTGGGTGAACAAAGTCGCCCAGTCTTCGGAAACCGACGCTGGATCCGTCTGCCAGTCCTGAAAGAGGCCGTCTACATAGGCAGCGTTGTCACCGGTGAGCAGGCTGTCGAGCTCGCGCCGGGCACTCAGCAACTCGGCGGGATCTGCGGAGACGGTGGGTGGATTCATGGGTTCTCTCGCGTCGGAACAGTGAACGGTGTGAAACCGCGGCCACGTACCACGTACAGGGAGGGTGTGTCCGGGCTGGTGGCGCCGTTGGGTGCACGCCCCCGCAATCAATGGGGGACCGAACAGCTGCCCGCAGACTACACCGGAGCGCCCAACACTGCCGGACACCTTCACGAACCGCCTACAAGTGGGGATTTCAGCAGACCTCTCCGCCATGGCCGCCGCCCCGCTCTGCGCAAACGCACTCGGTGGGGTGGCCACCACCACACCCACATTCCCATGGGGCGCTGCAGCAAGCGATGAGGGCTGTTGGGGTATTGTTCAGCCAGTTGGAACGGATGGCAGATCGTCGGATGCGTGTCCCACCGACGAGGCCTACCCCCCCCCGGCCTTGTTTCCTCTGCGCCGTTGCGCAAACTCGATCGCACCAGATGTAGTCGACGCGAAACCTCTCTTTGTCGACGCTGCCCATGCAATCCGCTAACTGGGCGACGTTTGAGTACCGGGCCCCCCGGCGGTCACAGTGCGCGTCGCGCATTTGCCCAGGACTCCCATCCAATCAGCCACCCGTACGCGCCCCCCGCGGCCACATCCGGGTCGAACCTTCGGCCGGAACCAGGAGCCCCGAATGCTTTCCTTCCTCGTTGGAATCGTACTCTCCACCCCAGCTGCACAAGCCGGAAACTGTGACGCATACGTGCGTCAAGCCGAGACAGCCGAGGGGCCGGCACTCGTCGGCACCTTCGAAAAGCTCGTGGCATGCGACAAGGAGCGGGCCGCGGCGGTCTACAAAGACGCCTTCTTGCGGCGTGCATCCGACCTCGACCCCCTCCACGCA
>CAJWOS010000652.1 GCA_913044235.1 uncultured Pseudomonadota bacterium | reverse complement strand
CTCCTGGGGTGCTTGGGGCTTACCCAGGTGGTCCGCTCGATGGGGGCAAGGTCAACCTGACCGTCACCCCCGAAGACGACCGCTTGACGGGCCGCTGCGCAATCATCTCCGGCGGCTGGACGCGGAGCTGAGTCCGCCGCGAGCGGGGAGCAGGATGCCGTGGCCTGCGATTCGGTATGAACCGGGGTGGATTCCCGAGGTGTGGGGAGGCGATGCCGCTTCGGGCGGTGATGATGCCGCCGGGCAACGCTTGGTGTGCTGGTTTCGCACGGTCGGTCTCACGCCCTGACTCGGGCCCCGCTGTATGGGACCTCTTCGCGCTGGATGCAGCGACGGGAGACTGCATCCGCGGAACGGTCGATACCGCGTACGGCGCGGCCCATGTCGATGCGGACGGGGAAGGGTCGACTCCCGGAGCGTCCGCTCATCTCATGTGGCCATGCCTGTGATCTTCGCGAGGACCTCAAGGTCGAGATGGGCACGGAGGTGCGCGGCGAGGCGGGAGAGCTGCGCATCTCGCCAGGTCGCATGGGATGGCACTGTGGGCCACTCGAGCTCGGGACGAATGGGACCCAGCAGCGAGGCGACCACACCCGGCGCGTCGAAGAGGCCGTGCAGGTAGGTCCCAAAAGTGAGCCCCTGGCGGGCGCCGTCTGGGTGGGGTTGTCCGTCCGGCGTGTGGAGCCACAGCAGGGGGTCTCCTTCCAGTGTGGTCTCTCCCACGTGGATCTCGTAGCCGGTGACCGGCGTATCCCCGAGTCGGCCCTGCACCTGACGGGTGGTCTTCTCACGGGCCATCACCGTCTCGACGGGGAGCAGTCCCAGGCCCGGGGTGTCGCCGGGGGTGCCTTCCACACCGAATGGGTCGGCGATGCGGCGACCGAGCATCTGGTAGCCCCCACAGATGCCCAGGATGGCGCCACCGTTCTGCGCCCGGGCCTTTAGCTGGCGGTCCCAGCCCTGCGCGCGAAGCCATGTGAGGTCGCCGCGGGTGTTCTTGCTCCCTGGGAGGACCACCAGGTCGTAGGGGGCAAGCGCACGGAGGCGCGTCACATAGTGGATCTGAACACCGTGGCGTTCCAGGGCGTCGAAGTCTGTGAAGTTGCTGATGTGGGGCAGTCGCAGCACGGCGACGTGGAAGCGGGTGGGGTCGGCGGGCGCAGGTCCATCGACGATCGTGTCGGGAGAGAGGCCGTCTTCCAGCTCGATCTGGATGTGCGTGGACCACGGCACGACGCCCAGCACCGGGATGCCCGTCTCGGCCTCGATCCAGGCCCGGCCATCTTCGAACAGGGAGGCATCGCCTCGGAAGCGGTTGATGATGAAGCCTTTTACGCGTGCGCGATCAGCCGGCGGCATGCAGGCCAGCGTCCCGACGCACTGGGCAAACACGCCACCCTTGTGGATGTCTGCGACGATGAGAACCGCTCCGTCTCCGTGGTGGGCGATGGGCATGTTCACCAGATCACGCTGACGGAGGTTGACCTCGGCGCAGGACCCCGCTCCCTCGGCGATGATGAGTGGGTACTTCGCCCGCAGTCGGTCGAGGGCGTCGTGGACGAGTGCACGGCGTTCATCTGCAGCCTGGCCTCCCCGGAAGTAGTCGCGGGCGGACATCGATCCGAGGACCCGTCCCAGAGCGATCACCTGTGCGCCGGTGTCGGTGTTGGGCTTGAGCAGCAGTGGGTTCATGTCGACGTGGGGCACGAGACGACACGCATGGGCCTGAACGATCTGGGCGCGGCCCATCTCCAGACCGGCGGGAGTGACGCCGGCGTTGTTGGACATGTTCTGGGCTTTGTAGGGCGCCACCGAGACCCCCGCGTCGGCGAACAGGCGACAGAGGCCGGCAGTGATCCAGCTCTTGCCGACATCGCTTCCGGTTCCGAAGACACACAGCAGCCTGGCATCAGACATTCGGTGCCCGGCGCTCTGTGTCACTGGGTTCCTGTGTCGGGTTCGACCTGCCATGGCAGCGCGCTCCAGTCGAGGCTGGTGAAGTCTGTGCACGTACCATCGGTGAACAGGGCCTGCCGTTCGCGGCAGACTGCATTGATCTGACCCGACTCTTCGGCGTCGGCCTCGAGCAGCCGGGTCGACCAGGCCCACGTCTGGCAGGACTCCAGAAAGTGGGCTTCGTCATCGTATCCAGCGCTGGTCCACTCCGCGCCCCAGTCCTCGAGACAGCCTCCGTACAAGTTGGCGGCGGCCTCGCACATCGGATCACACGGATCGGGAGGTGTCGAACACCCGATGAGGAGAAACAGGGACAGGGAATGAAACCAGCGCATGGATGGGCTCAGTAAAAGGCGATGCTGGACGGGGCGAGCACGGTGCTGACGGGCCCTTCTGTAGTCAGAGCGCTGCAGCTGTCCACGTCATAGACGATGACGCCATTTTCAGCAGCAGGGTTCGACCAGTGGGAGCGCGCGCTGATCCAGGCCTCACCGCGGTTGTTGCCATCGACGGAGGGAACGTAGTTGTTCACCATCTCGGCGAGGCTGTAGGACCAGTCGCTCAGGTCGATGCAGCCGATTCCATAGTTGTAGGAGGAATCGGAGATGCCGACCACTGCGCCGGTCTCGTGTGCAGTGTAGCCAATGATGCCCGCGCCCACGGAGGCTTCGTCTAGCACAAGGCTCGCGGTACCTGCTTCGGTGTCGAGCACGTGCAGGCCAACGCCCGACTCGTACACCACGACCTTGGAGGTATCGGGTGCATGGTCGAAGACCGCTGGGTTTGCGAAGTCCCACTGGTTGCTGATGGCCTGGCTGTTGCAGTCGATCTCGACCACGCCGCCACCCACCGAAGCCCAGCCGTCGTTGCGATCCAGGTTCTGGTACGCGACGTAGAGCTTGCCGTTGGCTGCCTGGACCATGTGGCTGGCCTCGGGCGTGCCGTCGCCGTCATCGTATGCGCTCAGGTCCACCACGCCGGCGAGGATGCCCGTGGTGTGGTCGTAGATCGCGATGTCGTTGCGGCCGTACTGGGTGATGAAGGCCTTGTCGTTGCAGACCTCGACGTCGTGTGGGTTGGCGAGGTCGGCCAGGGCGAACTCGGTCAGCGGTGCCGACCAGTCGCCGGGGGTGTACACCCGGATGGTGTCGTAGGACAAGCGGTTGATCTGGAAGAGGAAGCCGCCCGAAGAGACGACGACCGGGTCGCTGGAGATGTCGACGATCTCGTCGGTGACGGACCAGCTGTCGAGAGATGCGGTGGCGAGAACGCCGACTGCGTAGTCTTCGGAGACCGTCGCCATGACTGCTGTGGTCGCTGGGATGTCTGCATCAGCGTCAGCGTCAGCGTCAGCGTCAGCGTCGGCGTCGGCGTCGGCGTCGGCGTCGGCGTCGGCGTCAGCATCGGTGTCGGCATCGGCTTCAGCGCCGGGTCCGACGTCTGAGCCGGTGTCTTCCACCTTGGCCTCAGGAGCACAGGCGGAGAGAATGGTGAGCAGGAACAGTACGGGGGTGCGGTTCATGAGAACCTCCTTGGAGGGGAACAGTGCGCGTCGGTAGAAAACGCTTCATTGGAGACCTGACGGCTGCCGCTCCCAGCGCAGGGTGACCAGCACCGTGCGTCAGGGAAGTGGGTAGCCGA
>CAJWOS010000651.1 GCA_913044235.1 uncultured Pseudomonadota bacterium | reverse complement strand
ATGTCGAGGGAGGGGTCGCGGGCGTCGCTGTGGGCGGCGTCGCGCAGGCCGTCGCGCAGCGGCAGCAAGAAGCCGTCGCGCTCGGAGTCCATGTCGCGCCTCGCCGCGTTTGTCGACTCCACCGGCCTCCATGTCGCGCGCGTGCCCTCGACCCGGCGGCGCAGTGGATGACCTGCGATACGGGAACGAGCATCCAACAGTGGTCTCTCGATCCCCTCGAACGGGTCTGGTCGGCGGCCATCGAAGCGCCCGACGCCATCACTGCGCATGCCGACGGAACGGTGCTCGTGCGTCAGAATCAAGAGGCAATCTTGTTTGGAACGCAAGGGCAGGTTCTCTCCGTTCGGCGCACGGGAGACAACGGAATTCTGCGGTACCGAGAAGCGACCGGAAGCATCTGGATGGCGGACCATGAGCTCCTGGTGTTTGGTCCTGACGGAGCTGCCTACGACGAAGAGATCCGGTCGGATGGCAGCCGGTGGCGATCGGTCCTCGACTGTGGCCACAAGCTCGTCTTGACCGATGAATACGTGGTGACCACCTGTGGCATCGACCTGGCCATCGTCTCCGATGCGAACGTGGAGATCATCCCGATTGATGCGTTCAGCCTGGACGGTCACATTGAAAGTGTTCTTGTCGACGATACGACCGTGTGGGCAGGCAGCTCGGGTGGGCGGTTGGTCCAGATCGACTTGCAGACGAAAGCGGTGATCTGGCAGGCGGTGCTGGAGCCGCGGAACATCCGTCGATTGGTCCTGAGCCAGGATGGCCAACGCGTGGCTGTGCTTCAAGTCCCGAACCGAATCACGATCTTCGACACCCAATCGGGCTTGCGTCAGGCCACGATGCTTCATGACGAAGCCAGCGCCCCGTTTGCGCTCGACGACAGTACGCTGCGGATCTACGGCGATGTGCTGCACCGCTTTGCCCTGCCGCCAGCCAACACCACGCCGAGACAGGTCGCACTTGCCCATGGCGTTACCTCCCTCGCATTCAGCCCGATGGGAGACAAGCTCGCCATCGGACACGGCCGAGGCTGGCGGCTGCTCCACACCGAAGACGGCACCACCATTGTCGATGAAGCCACCACGTCTGTGGTCAAAGACCTGACCTGGCAGCCGGGGGGTGACTTGTTTGCGGTCATGCCCCAGGCGCAGGTCGAACCGGACGGATTCCAGTGGAATGTGGTGCGTTGGAACACCGACGGACTGCATCGCTTCCGCGTGGGCAACGGCGGCTTCCGGAGGGTCACCCCACTCGGCGAGCAGTACCTGATCATGACTGGGTATAGCTACGGGCCACTCAGCTGGGACCTCGCGCAAGAGGTTGTCGGACCAGACGTGCGGCAGGTCAGTGGTGTGCCGGGCGACCTCGAAGCTGCCGCCGACGCACAATCGGTGTCGTGGGTCGGCGAAGAAGGGGTCTGGCAGCTGCACGCCGACAGCCTCGTGCCCCGGAAGGTCCACGCCTACGATGCGTACCGTGCGATTGCAACCTCGCACGATGGCGCCCGGATGTATGTCGCAAATGCGGAGCAGGTGGAGTGCCTACGCGCTGAAGATGGCTCTCCCTGCTGGCCGGTGCCCGTCCAGACCGCGGCGCTCCCAATCGAGCTCGGCGCGTCGGCCGATGGGCAATACGTTGCAGTCGGTCTCAGCAGCGGCCAGACCCTCGTGCTGTCGGCAACCGATGGCACCACGAGGGCTCTTGTTCAGGGACACGACAAGCAAGTCGCCGCCTTGGCGTTCAATGCTGACAACACGCTGCTGGCAACGGGAAGCTGGGATGGCACAGTCCGCTTGTGGTCGATGCAGCCCTTGGGCCAGAGTGCCGTGGCCTCGACCGCATCCGTGGACTGAAGGTCGGCGCCCCAGACGGGTCAGCTTCGGTCTTCGACTCGGTCTCCGTCGAGCAACCGCAGGGCGATGCAGCCAGTCCCGGTGGGGTACACGAGGTCTTCTCGAATCCCCTCCTTGCGGAGTCGCTGGCGAAGGCGGAGCAGGTTCTGGTCGAGGTTGTTTCGCAGCCGGTGCTGCGGACTGTCTCCCCAGATTTCCTTCGCGAGGATCGACCACGGCACGGGCACACCGAAGGTGGCGAGCTCGCAGATGATCCGGCCCATCCGGCCGGAAATGCCGACCACTTCGCGGTTGGGACGATGGAATTCGACCATGTCGTAGTTGGTGACAATTCGAAGGGAGTCGACCAGCTTGCCGTTGAGGCGGGTGGCCGAGAGGGCCACGGCCCCAATGTCCAGCGCCCGGACATCCAGCACGAGGCCCGACGGAAGCGTCAGAGGTCCCACCTCGACGGGTTGATCGGAGCCATCTCGCAGGCGCGCCCACCACTTGGCTTCCTGGTTCCAGAAGACCACTTCCGCATCCTGTCGCCAGCCCCGGATCGCGCGGGGGCGCGGTCCGGTCACCACACTCGTGACGCCGGAGAGAACCACTTCTCCGAGGTCATCCGACCCGATCCCGAGCGCCTTCGAGGGCAAGACCAAGTCGACCACCCGGAGCGTGAAGCCCCGGAACAAGGTGATCTCCTGCCCAATCCGGAGCGCCAAGCGGCTGAGCGGTGCCCCGCCCGTGGAAAACCGGCCTCGAAGTCCCAGCAACAGGAGATCGTCTCCACGGAGACTCACGAGCGCGTGGGCTTCGCTCACACGACCATCCGGGATGGTGAGCTCGGCTCTCGGCGTTCGCCCAATGATGCCGCCGCTGGGAACAGAGGTCTCATGCCCATTGGGAAGCCGGAACCGAACGCTGGGCTGCACATTGGGAAGGGTCTCGGTGGACATGATGGTTTCCAGCGTGAGGATTGGCGTTCATTCACTCCCCAGGCGTCTACCCTTCGCAGTGTCCCCTCGACATCTTTTACAGATCTGACATCCGACGGAAAAATACGGCTGCCAGGGCCGGTTCCACACCATCGCTCGCGAGAACCTCGCTGGTCCGGCGTAGGGGGGGATCGGTACCCAGTGGATGTTCCCCAAACAGCGACGAGTGGGCAGCAGATGTCCGATCGGTCTGAGATCCTGCTGAAAGACGGGTACCAATCGGGCACGAACAGCCCCCCCTGGGACTGGTTGTCTCGGTGCGACCCTCCTCGCCTCCTGGAGCCCTTGTACCCATGAACCAACCGTCTCTCCTTCTCTCCGTCTTTCTCACTCAGTCGGGTGCTTTGCCTGCCCTGACCCGAGCAAGCCCGACCCGGCCGAAGAATCCGACCCGGCCACCAACGCCGAAGCGTTCCAGGAAAGCGGCGGTACCTGGCGGTCGATGGCTGAGGGTGCACACCAGCACGAATGCCCTCGGTGCGGGTGGTCCCAGCTGCCGTTCGGGTTGGAGTGTCAGGTACCTTTAAGGTCCCAAAATGGCTTCCTCGACTTAGCCTGACGCGTTCGGCCCCAAGATCTGAAGGAGCTACCCATGTCTCGTCGCCTACTCCCCCTGACTGCACCGCTGCTCATCACCGCAGGGTGTGGCGGCACCGATGCAGGCACCGTCTACCAAATCACGATCAGCGACACCGGGAACTGCTGCTGCATCACCGTCGATTGCTGTCCGGACGACACCGACACCGACACCGACACCGACACCGACACC
>CAJWOS010000650.1 GCA_913044235.1 uncultured Pseudomonadota bacterium | reverse complement strand
GCTGCCTTTTCCGGGGGCGGACTGCACGGTGAGAACACCGCCAAGGCGCTGTACCAGGCGATGACTGATGTAGAGGCCCAGGCCCACGCCGGCCGATGCTTGAGTGGCGCCACGAACCTGCCCGTATTCTTCGAACAGGTGGTCCTGTTGTGTCTGGCTCATGCCGTGTCCGGAGTCGTGCACGTGGATCTGTACATTCGGTCCATCCCGCTCGACTGCCACCCGGATGCCCCCACGAGAGGTGTACTTGATCGCGTTGGCCACGAGATTGGTCACGACTTGCCGGATGCGGTCCGGGTCCGTGTCGACGACCCCTACGTGGGGGGACACCGAGACCCGAAGTCCGAGTCGCTTGCCGGCAGCACGGGCCCCGAAGCTTTCCACGACTTCCTCCACGATCTCCCCAGGGTCCACCATCCGCGTACGGATGCGCACCTTGCCCGACTCGAGCCGAGAGAGGTCGAGCAGGTCGGTCAGGAGGTGCGTGATCTGGGTGGATGAACCCCGCACAGCATGGACGAGATCGGAGAGCTCTGGCGTGAGGTCTGCAGACCGCAAGGCTTCGGTCATCGTGAGGATCGACTGCACTGGACTGCGAATCTCGTGCGAGAGCTGGGCGAGGGATTGCTGTCGCCGGGTGTCGTTCCGTTCCATGTCGCCGAGGGCGTCCGCCAGGGCGCGGTTCGAGAGAACCCGTGAGGTGACGTCGCGGTACACCCAGATTCGGCCCACTCGATCATCGGCGTCGAGGACTTGTCGCGTGGAGCGCTCCAGCACACGGCCATCGGCCATCTGCAGCTCGTCGAACTGCATCCCTTCGGCCGCAGACAGCATGCGGGACCGCTCAAGAAAGCCCTCTGGATTGGCGAACAGGGCAGCGGCGTGCGCTTCCACGCGGCGAGCCGGCTCGTGCATCACCGATGCGCGACCGTGCAGGTTGAAGAGTCTCAGGAAGGCCGGATTCACAAGGTTGACCAGCCCATCCGCCGACTCCATCAGCACGGCGGAGTCCATCGCCGACACGAGCAACTCGTAGCGATGGCGCAGCATGGCTTGGTCGGCTTCCACGGCGAGGTAGCGTGCTTTTTCGGTCGCGACCCGCGAACGCCAGCGTCGTGCCGTCGCGAGTGCGGCGCCCAGGACCGGAGCGATGCTGCGGGCCCGGTCGAGCGTGGCTCGGTCGAAGGCGCCCGTTTCGCGATGGACCGCCACGAAGACCCCGTTGTCGTCGGTAAGCGTGACGGGGGCCACCAACAGACTGCCGACGTCGTCTCGCTGGAAAGAGGGGCGCTCCGACCAAGCGGGCAAGCGCTCGGGCTGGTGCACGAGGGCAGCACGGCCGCGGTGGGCACGGGCAAAGACTCCCTGCCACTCCCAGCGGGGGAAGAGTGTCCAGCGCTGGTGTGTGCTCGCCCGCACGAAGCCGCTGGTCTCGTTGACCGATACGAGCAGGAAGGCCTCACTGGCCCCGAGCAGCACTCGTACGGTCTCCAAGGTGCGCTCCACCGCATCCTCTTGGCCGGATGCACCCACCAGTCGAGCGATTCCGTCCAAGGCCATCCCGTACTCCGAGCGGGCCTTGGCGAGCGCTTCTCGAGTGGCGTGGAGCTCCAGCTCCCGCGTTCGAAGCAGCTCGGCGAGCGCATCAGGGGTCACGGGCGGTCCGGGATCGAGATGGCAGAGATCATGAGGTTCGCGTGCTGGTTGATCTGGTCTCCGAGCCGGGGTCCTTGTTCGCCGAACGTGAACCAGCCGAAGACGGGACGGCCGCCAAAGGCGCGAGCGACTTGGGGGGGGACCTCGGGCAGGCGCTCGCCAACGGCCAGGGAGCAGCCGGCGCAGTAGATCACCAAGCCACCGGCCGACGGGCCTCTGGAGACGGCGTCGCGAGCGACCAGGCCGGCTCGAGACACCAGTGCCTCGGGCGACCCCTTCATCAGCACAATCTCCTGGCCTTCCTCTACATCGGCGAAGAGGTCAATGGCGCCAGCCTCTCCCTCGGCCGCGGGATGGGCGAGGGCGTAGATGGGCTGCCCGGCGACCTCGGAGACCTTCCGTCCGAGCGGCCACAAGGTGGTTGCCTGGAGCACGCTTCCGTTCTGGTCGCGACATCGGGCCAGCAGACCTCCGGTCCACTGGTCGTAGACCGATACTGCCGACTGGCCATTCAGCTCGCGTATCTGTCGGCCTTCCGCCCGTGTGACTGTGGCGCGGTCACCGGTGGGGAGGTAGCCCGACTGGTGGGCCACATGCGGAGGGGTGTCGGCAAAGACCACCATCACGGCCACGCCGCTCCCTGCGGTGCAGCTCGGGTCGCCGACCGACCACCGGCCGCCGACGGTATCATCGGCAGCAGAGCCCCCGACGACGGGTACCGACTGGCCCACCACGTCAACGATTCCCTGCAAGACCTCCTCTTCGCATCCTGGTGTGCTGAGGAGCACAACCAAGTCGGGGGTCTCGCCGGGATGGCCGGCATCGTTGCATGCCCGATTGGCGACATCTCGTGCCACGTGACGGGGATCGCCATCGGCCGAAAGCGCAGCACAAGCCGTTCCGAAGTCGTCGTGAGGTCCGCCGGTCCAAGAAAGAGCACCCGCTGCCGGGGAACGGAACAGCCCCTGTTCGGTGAAGAGACCTCCAGACGATGTGGTTCCAACCACGCGTGTACTCGCAGCGGTGCGTGCCTTGACCTCGGCGAGGACCCCTTTCAGGTGGATGGTCTCGGTCACGGCCACCACAACCAGGGACGGCGAGGCGCTGTGCGCAGAAATGGCCTCGGCCAGGCGTTCACCGGCGTCGGATCCATGAAATCCGAAGGACGATAGCTGGTTCATACTAGGCACGGAAAGCTCCGGGAGTCGGTCGGTTGAACGTCACACAGAGGCGACAGAGCAGACGGCCCAACTATCGGCATGTACGTAAACGAATTGGGTCATCAAGTTGTAATGAAAAGACCATAATAGGTCAGTTTTGACATGCCCGGCGCGGCTTCGGCGGGCCGGGCGTCCCATCGCAAGTCACCCAACGGCAAGCGGGCGACGGTCGCTTCCAGTGGAAGCACCGCCGCCCGCACAGGCGCTGCCAGGGTGGGTCTCAGTCGACCTGCACGGTCGCAACCAGAGTGTCCGAAGGAAGCCCGCGATCGGTCGCACGATCCACAAGCAGATCGTAGAGCTCGGGGTCCATCTCGGGGGTGCGGGACAGCACCCACAGTGCGAAGCCGGGGCTCGACACAACTGCAAACTCGTACTCGGCATCGCCATCACGGCCGTCGAGCTCGACGATGTTGTAGGGCGCCTCGAAGCCGAAGCCAAAGTCGACCAGCAGGCGTGCGTAGGTGTCGTCCACAAAGGAAGCGCTGCCTTCGATCTCGTTGAAGTCGCCGTCGAGGCTGTCGAGGTAGCAGCGGTTGATGACTCGCACGTCGCCATCATCGCGCAGGGAGTACTCAGCCGTGGTGCCCGCGCAGGCGGCTTGCTGCGGAGATGGCGTAGACGCAATCTCGTACCAGACGCCGAGGTAGCGCTGCGGGTCGACGCTGTTCACAGACATTCCGTCGGCGGCGTCTTCGACGAATGTGGGCTCAGCGTCGGTGGTGCCGTCGGTGGTGCCGTCGGTGGTGCCGTCGGTGGTGCCGTCGGTGGTGCCTTCGGTGGTT
>CAJWOS010000649.1 GCA_913044235.1 uncultured Pseudomonadota bacterium | reverse complement strand
AGCTTGCCGCCCGCCTCGACTCCGATCCTGAACTTGTCGTGCTCGATGTGCGACCGGCAGAGGAGCGCAAGCGGGCTGCCATCGCCAGATCGGTGCACATCCCCGCCCACCACCTTGCCAGCAGGCTCGACGAGCTCGACCCCGATGCACCCACGGTGGTGATCTGTCACTTTGGCATGCGAAGCATGGCGGCCGCGGCATTTCTGCTCGAGCGAGACTTCGACGATGTGTACAGCCTCACGGGCGGAATCGATCTGTATGCCCGCGACGTGGCGCCCGATCTGCCCCGCTACTGAGCACTGCTGCAAGACTCAGCTCGGCTTCCAGGTGCCGTGGAAGGTGAGCGGGAGGGGCTGGTCGAACCACACCCGCGCGACAGGCCCGTGGTCGAGGTGTTGTCCATCGAGCACCGCGATGCAGCTGCGGTCCACCCGGTCGTCATGCACCAGGGTGAGCACCCAGACGTCGTCTTCCGCATCGCTGCGGGGAACGAGGACGGGCTCACTGGCCTGCTCATGGGCCTCGACCGTCCACAGGGTTGCGTCACCGTCATCGAGCCGCACGATGCCGATGTGTTCGGGCGTGCTCAGCTGGGCTGCGGCGAAGGTGGTGCGATGGGGACGTCCGAAAACCGACGGGTGGACGTGGGGAAAGTCGATCGGCAGGCTGTGGAGGGGGTGATGCTCCCAGTGGCCGGTCCGCAGGTCGAGGGAACAGCGGTGCAGGGCCGGAGCGGCCGCGGTGGGCCGGTCGTCGCTGCCGATGCCCGCAAGCGACGCGCTGTCGGGGTACCAAGACAGATCGGCGCCCAGCACCCCGTCTTCACTCCAGGCGTTGCCCGTGTGCCAGAACCAGAAGGGCGGCAGAGTGAAGCGCTGCGCACGATCCGGATCGTCGATGGGTACCGCAATGGCGATGGTTCCGGCTTCGGGGGCCCAGCGGAACCAGGTGTCGAGAGAGCCGATTCCGAGCAGGGCCCGGACCGACTGCAGCTGGGCCGGGCACACCAGCAGCAGCAGGTGGGTGTCGGTGACCACGAAGTCGTGGACCATGCTGTTGTGCTCCACAGTCACGGTGGTGAGGCGCTGGGCGGGACCGGCATCGGGAAGCACGAACAGGTCGATCTGCATCTCCCGACCGTAGCGACAGCCGAAGTTGAAGGCGGCTTTGCGCTGCGGCAGGTAGTGCGGGTGTGCGGAGAAGGCTTGCGGAACCACCCCGCCGAGGTCGGTCTCGCCGAGGGTGTCGAGGGTGTCGGCAGCGATCTGGACCGGCCCGAGCCCCTCCATCAGCGCGAAGAGCTGGCCCTGCCACTGCCACATGGTGGTGTTCCCAGTGGCTTTGCCCCGACCGGAGACCGCGGCCCGGCCCCGGTCGAGCCAGGAGGCCGCGGTGGAGTAGAGGGGACGGCCCGCCTGTTCCTCTTCAAGATAGCCCTGGCTACGCACAATCTGGACCGCACCTTGGGCTTCTCCACCACCAAAGCGCACGGCACTCATCACGCCATCGGCCTCGAATGCGTGGGGGATGGGGCGCCCGAAGCGCTCGCGCACCCCGGGACCGGTGCGAAACAGGGTTCCGCAAAGGTCGGGAGGGAGGGTTCCCTCGACTCGCATGGTCTCGAAGGCATGGGTGCGCTGGACGGTCTGGTTGAGAGACAGGTGGCGAGGGACAGAAGCAGTCACGGGAACCTCCATTGATGTAAGTATCGGTTACTTACATTGAAAACATGATAGGAATTTGCCCATGCCGCGCAATCAGTACCACCATGGCGATCTCCGATCGGCTCTCTTGAGCGCCGCTCGGAGGCTTGTCGCCGATCACGGACCGGATGGGTTCACGATGGCTCGGGCCGCGCGTGAAGCTGGGGTCTCGTCTGGAGCGCCCTACCGGCACTTCCCCGACCGGTCAGCCCTCATGGCGGCGCTGGCCCAGCAGGGAGATGAGGAGCTGCGGCGCCGTATGGCTGTGGCCACAGAGGATATCGCTGATCCGCTCGAGGCCTTTCGCCAGCAGGGAATCGTCTACACGCGGTTCGCGGTGGAGGAGCCCGGCTGGTTTCGCGTCATGTCGATGCCCGAGTACATCACCGTGCGCGAAGACGACCCGGAGATCCAGGCGTTCTGGGCGCCGTTCGCGCAGTTCATCCAAGCCCATGGCCCCGACGACCCACTGCCTCCGCAGCATCCCCTGATGGCGGTGTTTGCGGGTCGTGCGCTCGTGCATGGGCTTGCCAGCTTGCTGGTGCAAGGCTCGCTGGAGCCGTTTGGCATCTCCCGTGACCGCGCTGGACAATTGGCCGATGCGATCACTCGCTTTCTGGCGATGCCGCCGCCGGGTCCTCCCCCAGGGACGTGACGCCCAGCCGCACACGCCGCTGTTCAGGCTGACCGCGTCCTCAGCGGCGGATGCCGATCCGAGTCGGCGTTTGGGTGAGGCTGCTCCTGGGGCGATGCGAGCCCGTCGACCGAGGGCAGCACGCAGAGGTTCGCTGAAATCGAGGGAACTGGACCTCGCGTGTGGTGTACGAAAGCGGGCCCCGGAACCGCACGGGACGCTGTCTCCTCGGTCGACTGGTGGGTGCCAGTCCCATCCCGCTGGTATGGTTTCGTGCGGGGTTGTCGTTCTCCTCTCAAGCGGAGCATCCGTTGTCGCGGCGACGAAAGCTGGGTTGGGCACTATTGCTCGTCATCGCCTTTCTGGTGTGCGGGCAGATGTTGTCGTCGACCCGTGCGCCGCTTCGGGATGTCGCGATCGAGGAAGGGTCAGAAGAAGGCTCTATCGGTGCTCGCCAGGGTGCAGGCTCGGCCTTGCCCATCCGCACCACACGCTCGGCCGAGCTCCTCCAGCTCGCTGGAGAGGTTCGCACAACCGATGGTGCCCCTGTGGTCGATGTGCAGGTTGCGTTTCGTAGCCTCGCGCAGTTCGAAGAGACCGCCGAGCCAGAGCCTTCCACCATTGCTCGGACCGATGCCGATGGTCACTTTTCGCTCCAGGTGGAGGGCCCTGGCACCTTGTCGGTTCTTGAGGGCGCCACCCCAAGCTTCCACCTGGTCGACACCAGTCGCCTCGACCTGTTGTTTGAGCGCGAGGCATCGTGCGCGCTGGACGTCACGGTGGTCGACTCGGAGGGCCGACCGCGTTCGGGGTACCGCTTCGCCTTTTCCTACAGTCAGTCCACGGGCAGCTCGGCGGTGGTCTCCATGCATACCAGTGGCCCCTACGAGAGTGATGTCGATGGACGGGCTCGGCTGGCGCACGCGCCCTGTGGCGAGCTTCAGTTCACAAGTGCGGCCTCGAGCCAGGAAGCCCTCTCCCCCACTCTCGTAGACACCCTGTTGGATCAGTCGGTCACCTTGCAGCTGGGTACATCGGTGAGTGTCGAAGGAGTGGTGGTGGATCCCGAGGGCGCGCCCATCGCCGAGGCCGGGCTGTGGGTGCGCTGGGGCGGCAGCCATGTGGACATGGCTACCGATGGAGCAGGGCGGTTCACACTGGAGGTTCCCCCCGACGAAGAGATTCGATTCAGCGTGTTCACATCCGATCACGGCAGCATTCACCAGCAGCATCGCTCTCCCGCCATGGATGATGGTCCCTGGGTGCTCGAGCTCGAGATGTTCACAGTACGACCGATCACGGCTCTGTGCCCCGAAGACGGCCCGGCATGCCGCCGAGAGGAGGAGCCC
>CAJWOS010000648.1 GCA_913044235.1 uncultured Pseudomonadota bacterium | reverse complement strand
ACATCCGAATACCGATGGCGGGCACCAGGCTCGGCCTCAAGCGGGATGGTCCAGGCGCGCTCCGAAATCCACTGGCGTGTCGCCGCCGTGCCCCAGGGGCGTCCTTTCGCGAGCACAGCATCAAAGAAGCGACTCCAGGCCGGCCATCCCGACGCGTGCGACAGGCACAGTCGAGGCGTGACCCTCCCCGGAGCTCCAGGGAGGAGGTCTCGGAGCGGCGCATCGAGATCGAGCGTTTCTTCGTCGACCAACTTCATACAGATCGCAGTGGTGGCGAGCACCTTCGTGAGGCTCGCAAGATCCCACACTTGTCCTGGGACCACCGGACGACGACGTGGACAGACCTGCGCCAAGCCGCGATCGACGTTCCAGTCCAGTCCCGAGAGCGACTGGATCGCTACCGATGCGCCCGCAGTCGCACCGTGTGCCAGCGCTTCGTCCACCGCCCGTACCACAGCCGAAAAGTCTGGTTGTGCGCTCCGCTCGACCGACATCATGCCCCCGACAGTAGCAGTCCGTGTGCACTCAACTGTCCGGGCTCACCGATCACGAAGGGCAGGTTGCGAGCACCGTGCCCCACAGGTAGACCTGTCACGATCGGAATGTCCAAACCCTCCAGGCACTCGACCACCACATCATCGATGGACCAACCCGAGTCGTCAGGGATGCGGGTCCCGGTGAATTCGCCCAGCGCCACGCCCAGCACCCCCTTGAAGGCACCGGCCGCACGCAGCTGGGTGACCAGGCGGTCGACCTTGTAGGCAACCTCTCCCACCTCTTCCAGCAACAGGATGCATCCCGATGCATCAAGCTGATGCGGGGTGCCGCAAAGGCTTGCCAACACACACAGGTTGCCCCCGACCACAGGACCTTCGGCCACCAGTTCGGCTCCCGCTATCGCCACCCCTGGCCAGAACCGTTCGTTCGGCCCCTCAAAAACCATCCTGCGCATGGCGTCGACGGTGTCGGCAGAGCTCGACGAGCCCAGCGTGTGCAGGACCGGCGCATGGACCGGCATGCCCGCCCGACGATTCCAGAGCGTGGATAGCAGTGTGGTGGCGTCCGAAAAGCCGAAGATGGGCCGCGTATCGAGCCGGTCTACCGGAAGGGCATCCATCAAGTGCACGGTGCCCGAGCCACCACGCGCGTACCACACGCCTTGGTAAGCCGGATCAGTGAGCGCCTGCAGCAAGTCGTCGCGTCGTTGGCGGCGAGTCCCCGCCGTGTAGCGGTAGCGAGCGGTCAGATTGGGCATCATCACCGGCTCCAGTCCCCAGCTGCGCAAGACCGCGAGCCCTGCCTCAAGCCGTTCCGGAAAGAACGGATGGCCGGGAGCCACCACTGCGATTTGGGAACCAGGGACCAACATGGCTATCGGGGTATCCTGCTGACGACCCTCGGTGCATTGGGATGCACCAATCCCCGGTGCAGTGTCTTCCTCGCCCACAAGCGCGGGGAGAGACCCTTGGTCGGGCAGCGGGTCTGGCACCCCCATTTTATCGCCAGGAATCGTTCCGCCCGTGTTCCGAACCCGCCATCCCATCTTTGCGCTCGCCATCGGATGTTCCGCACCCGAGATCGCCGACCTGCCACCGAATGTGAACCCACCTCCATCCGCTCGACCAGATGGGTCTGAGACCCGTCCATCGCCCATGCCATCCCCCGCAGAGCTGGCCGGCCGAGCTGCAGCCGATCGCGTGCCCCCGCCATCGCCCCCCGAGCCCACCAAAGCCCTCGCTCCGGCTCCGCCGCCCCCCAGCCCCCCAAAAGCACTCCTGTCTACGCCGGAGCAGGAAATCTCCCGCCCGCCGTACACCGCGTGGACCACCCATGCGCCCCTCACGCCGGTGGGCCCAGGCGGTGGTGCTGTGGCTCACATCACCCGCTACGGAGTTCGCATCGAGGTGCTCCAAGTCCTCGATCACCGAACTCGCTTCCGCTGCGTCGGGTGCACGGGCGAGGCCAGCGACGTTGAGGCCTGGCTCCAGCCGGGTCGGCTGCGGGCGGCAGGGATTGGCGGCACCCGTGAAGATCCACTCGTGGTTGCCCTGCAGATTCGGGCCCGCTGGGCTGGAGGCCGCGACCTTCCCGAAGGCGCCACCCCCGGTCAGATGTGCGCCCTGGTCGATGCCGGTTTTGTTTGGGACTCCCCGAAGCGAGCGGTCTGGGAGTCGGATGGTGGCCGGTTGGTGTTGGTATGGTCCGACGGCCGCTGGTCGCTCGAGTCGGCCACCGCGCCACGCGATTCCACCAATTGTCGCACGGACCGCGCCCACGACACCTGATGCGCTCGGTTTCACGTTGATTGCACGCCGTGGAACATCTCCTTCGCTCCCGCGCTATGCGGTCCGCCAGCCGCCACCGCACCACGGGAGCCATCGTGATCGAACGCCGACTGTACTCCCTCGAGGGCAACAGCCAAAAACTGGATGGCGGGGCGATGTTTGGGAACGCACCCAAAGCGCTCTGGGAGCGCTGGGCCGCACCCGACGAGCGCAACCGGATCGACCTCGCCTGCCGCGCTCTCCTCGTCAAAGAGCCAGACCGATGGGTGCTTTTCGGCACGGGTATTGGTGCTTTCTTCAATCCCAAGATGAAGGACCGCTATGGCGTCTTGGATGAAGGGCACGTTTTGCTCGACAACCTGGCCTCCCTCGGGCTCACACACGAAGACATTTCGGTGGTAGTGCTCAGCCACTTGCACTTCGACCATGCTGGAGGCCTACTCACCGCCTGGAAGGAAAAAGAGGCCTACCGCTTGCTCTTTCCCAACGCCACGTATGTGGTGAGCCGTCCGGCGTGGAAGCGAGCCCAAAACCCCCATCCACGAGACAAAGCGAGCTTTGTTCCGGAGCTGCAGGCACTGCTTGCCGCAAGTGGCCGCCTGGACCTGATCGACGAGGGAAAGACCAGCGAGACCCTCGGTCCAGACTATCGCTTTCACTTCAGCAACGGCCATACACCCGGTTTGATGTGCACGGAAGTGCCCGGCATGCTCGGTCCGGTGGTGTTTGCCGGAGCACTGGTGCCGGGCCGACCGTGGGTTCACCGAAGCATCACCATGGGCTACGCTCGATTCCCGGAGCTTCTGGTCGACGAAAAGGCCCACTTACTCAGCAACCTGGCAGGCCGAAAGGGGCGGGTCTTCTTCACGCATGACCCCGAGTGTGCGATGGCTCGCATCACCTTGGACGAGCGCGGACGCTTCGGGAGTGTGAACGACAAGACCAGCCTGCACAACGTGCTGGCCTGATCTCCTCACCGCCCCTGGGCGCGCCCCACTCCACCGGGCGATGTTGCGCGCTGCTCCAGGAGCCAACACGAACGCTCGGCTTCAGTCGAGTCGGGCCCGCGCTGCCTACAGTGTGACCAGGCGCTCACGCGCCGCTTCGAGCTTGGCCTCGAACTCTGCCACAACGTGCGCAGGCGCCTTGGCCTTGAACCCAGGGTTTAGGCGACGGGTGAGTCCCGAGACGTCTTTGTCGGTCTTCTTGATCTGCTTTTCGAGTCGGGTCCGCTCCGCATCCAGATCGATGACGCCCTCAAGCGGAAGGTAGAGCTCCTGCCCACGCACCACCGCGGTAGCGCACGCCCCATCGCGGCCACCGACGCGGACCTCACCGACGCGCTCGGCCTCGTCGCGGGCGACGTAACGCTCACGGCGTTTCGAGCCTCATGCACCGCAGGAGCCTGGTCCAGAG
>CAJWOS010000647.1 GCA_913044235.1 uncultured Pseudomonadota bacterium | reverse complement strand
GCAGGAACCAGTGCGGCATTCGAATGTGGAATTGCTTCAGGTGCGACCTGCCCCTGGGAGGGGTTTTTGGGCGCGTGCGGGGAGGCGCCGTCTTGGCGCACCTTTTTGGGCGCTGACGGCAGGAATCCCGCTGGCGGCGGGCCCGGCCACCGCCGAGATCGATGCCTACGCAATCGAGCGCTTTCCGGAGCGAAGGACCTTCATGGACCAGCTTCTCGAAGAGCTCACCAACAGCGCTCCCGATGCTGATGCCCGCCTGGCTGAGACCATCCGCTCGGCGAGCCTGCCGGGAACCATGGATGGTTGGGCGGGGCTCGTTCGGCTGCGGCGGATTCTCGCCGACGGCGGTGCGGCCATGCTTCTACCGGGCGACTTCAGCGTGCTTGACCCGAATCAAGTCCACCATATCCACGACGAGCATTGACAACCCATCGCTGCAGCGGTAAGCCGCAACGTCCCGCCGATTTGGAGATCATCATGGCCAGCAACACGCAGGAGACCCGCTACAAGCGTCACCTCCGTCGTAAGAACATGGGCAAGGAACGGAAGCGCAAGGTGCGTGCGAACGGCACCACTCCCGCGTTCGCCATCCACACCCCCGAGGCCGATGCAAACGCGCCCTCGATGGTGAGCCCAAAGTCCGACAGCTGATCGAAAGCAGCCCTACCGCTGCGCACGAACAGCTCATCCCCGGTCCGGCCAAAGCGCTGCGGCTGGGGTTTTGCGTTCTCGGCGGCCGCACACATCGAGCCGCTGATCCAGAATGCAGCCGCCGGGGTGCTCAGTTCACTCGACGCGCACGTCCGAGCTCGGTGGCCAACCGGCACAGCAGTGCATCCGCCATCATCCGGCCATTCACAAAGGCCTGAAGCTGGGATCGGGCATCGAGTACGGCATCCGCGCAGCGGGTGAGCGCCCGTGCATCGAGTTGTTCCGCCCAAGCGGCAATCCGACGGCGCTGCCGCGGGTTGTAGAGCGCTTCGGCCGGCAGTGGCCCATGCACCTTCCATCTCCAGGTGTCCTGAAGCATTCGATCGAGTCCATCCAACGACAGAAGCACCCGCGCCGACCACTTCGAACGCTCCCCCTGGGCTCGCTTCTCGCCAAAGGCAAACACCCCCTGGATGTCGCCACTCAGGGCTTCGAGGAGCTCGTTTCGCGCTTCACGCCATGCCTCAGCCTGGCCATCCGCCAGCTCCAGCGCACGCCCTGGGCAGCCGTCGGATAGATGACCGATCCACTCAGGCTCCTCCACTGCACGCTGGCGCAGCCACTCCACAAGCTCCGGGACAGCCACCCGGCCAAAGCGCACCTGTTGTGACCGAGAGCGCACCGTGGTCAGCAGTCCTCCCGACTGACTGGTCACGAGAACGAAGCCCGTATCGGCCGGAGGCTCCTCGAACGTCTTCAAGAGGGCGTTTGCCGACGCGGCATTCATCGCGTCGGCCGGGTCGATGATCACAAACCGACGCCGAGCAGAGTGTGGCCGTAGCGAGAGGGACTGGATCAGCTCGCGAGCCTGCCGGACTGAGATCACCGATGCGGTCCGCTCAGGATCGGTGCCCACAACGATCACATCTGGGTGATGTCCCTTTTGGATTGCACGACAGGACCAACAGCGGCCGCAAGCGTCCGCCTGGCTGGCATCGGTACAGTTCATCCGCTGGGCCAACCACAGTGCCGTGGTGGCCTTGCCCACGCCGCTGGGCCCCTCAAAGAGCAGACAATGATGTAGGCGGCCACTGTCGGCAAGCTCCACGAGTTGCCCTCGGATAGCGCGGTTGCCGAGCAGCTTTCCGGAGGAGGAGAGTACGGTCACGGCTTGCTCCTTTCCACCCGAACCCGGAAGTGTGTGCGACACTCCAGGGGTCTGGAATATCCGACCGTCCCGAAGTACGGCATTGCTTCCCGTGGATGCCCCGCCTCAGCTCGGAGAGTTTGCGTGCTGCGTTCCAATCGAATCACCCTACCGCTCGCCATCACCTGCGTGATTTCGGTCGTGCCCCTCGCGTCTGCCGGGGCGCCCCCCGGTCACTATCACCCCGACGACATCGCTGGTGCCAGCAAGGTCTTCGCGACGGCTGCGGAGTCCGTCGGGCCACGGTATGACGCGGCGTCCCAGCAGCTGCAAAAGGTCGGCAAGGGTCTTGAGTTGTTGGAGCTGGGAGCACTCACCATGGGCAGTCGAACGCCGGCGGCGCTGTCGGAATGGATGGCAGCGACCCGGCGACAAGCCACCGGTGAGCATATGCGCCTCCAACGACACGTAGACCTCATGGGTGAGGACTACAGCACCGAATTCGGTGCTGCGATGGCCCGCGCGCTCGCAGCGGAGGACCCGGCGCTCGTGGAGTGCGGGGCCACCGGCATCGCAGCGATGGTGGGTGGAAAAGACTGCCCCGGTGAAGATGTCAACGCTCGAATCGCAGCAGCCATCGACCAGGACAGCACACTGCAGGCCGCCATCGAGTCCATCAATGCGATCGAGTGGCCAGCGGTCTCCAA
Source organism: uncultured Pseudomonadota bacterium (assembly GCA_913044235.1). Lineage (GTDB taxonomy): Bacteria > Myxococcota_A > UBA796 > UBA796 > UBA2385 > CAJWOS01. The sequence goes on along the minus strand of CAJWOS010000647.1, from coordinate 1,207 downwards.
ACCGACGAAGACCTGGACCCCGACTCCACTCACCGGCACTGAGCAGTGGGTGCAGGTAGGCGCGCTGGTTCGCACGTTGTTTCCCGACCGGCTCCAAGATCACCAGGACGATCTGGACCGCTCACTCGCGGCCATCTTCGAGGACGACGCCCGGTCTCGCGAAGACAAGATTGCAGCCGCCCAGACCGAGCGCACTCGCTATGCCGCGTCGCTGGCCGCAGACGGCGAGGTCCTTTTTGCCGCACTCGAAGAAGCACTCGCGAAAGCGCCCAAGAAAGGAGCACCCGCCACCGTGGGCCTCTGTGCCAACGCTCCATCCCTGGGCGGGTGTGAAGGCAGCGACGTGACCCGTGAAGTCGTGGCGTTCCTGAAGAACGACAAAAAGTTCGCGAAGGCCACCGCTTCGCTTCAGTAGGCAGACCAGTTCACGCGTCGAGCAGATCCCGCACGGCTCCCACCAGAAACACCGATCCTGCCACCAAGACCGCCCCGTCAAGCTGCCGCACCATCGGAAACGCGTCTTCGATGGGGCCCGCCGGCAGCACGGGACAGGAAAGGTCAACCAGGTGGGTGGCCAGCTCCCCGGCCGACATCGCACGCGGGTGGCTACAGTGCGTGGTGAAGACCCGATCGACCAGTGGGGCGAGCGCACGAGCCACGCCTCGCGCATCCTTGCTGGCCGACATGCCCAACAAGAGTGTTCGCGGGCGCACATCATCGGGCAGCTCGCGAAGGAAGACGGCCAGCTGATCCGCTCCCACAGGGTTGTGTGCGCAGTCGAGCCACACATCGTCGGTCAAACGCTCGATACGTCCGGCATGGGCGACGGTCGCCAACCCACTCCGACAGGCAGCGTCGTCAGGCCGAAGATGAGCCGGCAAGTACTCGACCAATGCGACTGCGACACCTGCATTCCAGGCTTGATGTCCACCGCGTAGACGCAGCTCGAGTCCATCGAGGTCACGCCCTGGACCTCGGTAGCAAACGCCCTGACCCCGCTGATCGTCCACCCGGAAATCGGTAGGAGACGCCACAAGAGGTGCATCGCGCTCGGCAGCAATACTCCGGACAACCCGCAACGCCGCGGGCTCCAGCGGTCCCACCACCACCGGAATGCCCGGCTTGATGATCCCGGCCTTCTCGACGGCGATCTCGGCGATGGTGTCGCCCAGGAACTCGCGATGGTCGATGTCGATAGGCGCAATGA
>CAJWOS010000646.1 GCA_913044235.1 uncultured Pseudomonadota bacterium | reverse complement strand
CGGTCCCGTACCCATTGGTGGTGAACGCCATGCACCAAAAAGTGGAAGCGCGCGCCCCACGAAGCTTTCGGCGTCCAATGAAAGACCGTTCGGTGAAGAGAATACTCGGTGAAGGTCCACACCAACCATCCCACCAAAGCAGCAACAATCGCCCCGAACACCGGTGCCCCCGACCAGATCGACCAGCCGAACATTGCAGCAGATGCCGGCACCCAGATCAGGGGGACGGTCCACCAGGGCGTCCGCGAAAAGATATCGAGCCAGTCAGACTCGAACATCCGGGGGGACTCGGGACTCGCGCGCAAGGGCGTCTCCAGGGCAGTGCAGAGTTCGGCCCCTCCATAATGCCCTACGGTCGCAATCCAAACCCCCCGAATGCGTGCCGAAGCGCCATACCTCTGCCTATACTCGGACTCCAATCCACCTGGGTGCCCGCATGCTCCATCGTCTGCATTTCCGCATTGGTCTTTTGCTCTTCGCGCTCGTGGGCTGTGCCGACGAGCCAGCGCCACCGCCACCGCCACCACCTCCTGTGGCCCCGCCAATCGTGGAAGAGGAAGACACCGGCAGGGCTCCCACCGGGCGGGCAAGGCCGCGAATCACCAAGCTCAGCTACACCCCCGGACGACCCGACACCACCGATCACATCCGGCTTGAAGTCGACGGCCTGGATCCCGATGGAGGCGTCGTACGCTTCAAGTACCAGTGGTACATCAACGACAAAAAGATGCTGCACCTCAATCGGGACAACCTGCCGGCCGCATCCATCGAGCGGGGAGACAAGGTCTACTGCGAGGTCCGAGCGCTCGACGACGACGATGAAGAGGCGCGGCGAAAGACTCCGGTCCTCGAGATCGTCAATGCTCCCCCCAGGATCACCACCAATCCCACAAACGTGCGCAACCTCGACGGACTCACGCTCCGCGCGGACGACCCGGACAAGGATGAGCTGACCTTCTCACTCACGGGCGCTCCCAAGGGCATGGTCATCGACCCCAAGAAAGGTCGGCTCCAGTACCGAGGGTCTACCGATGAGCCTGGCGGCCATTACGACATCGTGGCCAAGGTAAGTGATGGATACGGTGGAGAGTCAACGTGGACGTTCAGCATTGATGTGAGCGCGGGCAGCGGAGCCAAAGCCAAAGCAGACGAGACCGCCAACCCGTCGGCCGAGGCAAAGCCAAGCAGCGAAGACGGAACACCGCCGAAGCGAGAGCGACGAAGGACCGCCTGGTAGGTCTGCTGCCCCGCGCCGCGCCCCAGAACATCTCTTCGCGAAGACAGGCTCTCAGCCCATGCTGCGCGCATCCAAGCGCGCTCGTACGACCGCCTCGAGCGTATCGACCAGTGTGGCCGGCGGCCGGGTGCCGTCCATCACGAAGTCTACCCGCCCGCGACAGGGAGCGACAAACCGTTCGTGCATGGGACGAACCGTCGCCAGATACTGTTCCAAGACGCCATCCACGTCACGACCTCGATCGACGACATCGCGCCGAATCCGGCGCACGAGGCGGAGATCGTCTGGACAGTCCACATACACCGTAAGATCCGCCAAACGCGCCACTCGTGGATCGGCGAGGACCAAGATCCCTTCCACCAGAACCACGGGCGCCGGATGCACGAAATCGACCGCCTCCAGCCGGGTGTGCGTGGCGAAGTCGTAGACTGGAAGGCCTACGCCTTGGCCTTTCGCAAGGGTGTCCAGATCGGACACCAAGCGGTCGGTATCCAGCGCATCGGGATGGTCGTAGTTGTGCCCCCGCGGAACCGCGACATCCCGGTAGTAGCGATCGTGGGCGATGAGCACCGCATCCAGCCGCTCGACCAGCCCCCGAGCAAGCGTGGACTTGCCGCCGGCCGTCCCTCCCGCCACCACCACGAAGAATGGACGCCTCACGGCAGCTCCGAGCCTCGAACCTGTACGTGCCCGCGAATTTGGGCCCCAGCAGCACACTCCATCACCGCGATGTCGAGTGAACCGTTGACCTCGGCGGTCGCCAGGAGCTGCAAGTGCTCCCGACAGCGCAGCCGACCGTCGAATCGCCCGGCGATGACCGCGCGAGCCACATCCGCTTCCCCCTCCACACCACCACCAGGTCCGATCTCGAGGACTTCTTCGGTGTACAGCCGACCCACAAACGTGCCGTCCACTCGAACGCGCCCCTCGAAAGAAAGGTCGCCTTCGTGCCGCGTGCCGTGGCCGAAGAGAGCACTCAAGGGGGGCTCTACCGTAGACATGAACGCCTCCACACCAGTCCCGCGGGACGCACTCGACCGATGGAGCGCGCCCCAATGCTGCGGACAGTCCTCAGGGAGCGAGCAGGACGCGAACGAGGTTTTCCAGCTCTTCCTTCGTGGTGTAGTCGATGACGATGCGACCCTTCTCGCCACGCGAGCGTGGCTCGACCTTCACCTTGCTCCCCACCGCTTTCGTGAGCCGATCGCCCAGCTTCACCATCGCTGGCGATGGACGGCGCGACCGCTGCCCCTTCGGACGGACGAGACTCGCGACGAGTCGCTCCGTCGCCCGAACCGACAGGTCCTTGGCAATCACCTCGGAGAGGATGCGAAGCAGCTGCTGGTCATCAGCCAGGCCGAGAAGCGCTTTGCCATGTCCAGCGGAGACACGCCCCTGGCGAACCTCGACCAGCGCCCGCTTGGGCAGCCGAAGAAGCCGGATGGCGTTGGCCACAGTCGCCCGGTCCTTGCCCACGCGACGGGCCACTTCCGCCTGCGTGAGACCAAAATCGTTCACGAGCCGACTGAAGCTTTCTGCGGTCTCGATGGGATCCAGATCTTCGCGCTGGATGTTCTCCACGAGGGCAAGCTCAAGCTGTTCCCGACTGCCGAGGTGCTCGCGCACCCAGCACGGGACCTGTTCCAGGCCCGCCATACCGGCGGCTCGCAAGCGCCACTCACCGGCGATCAGCACATAGCCCTGCCCGTTCTCGTCACTGCGAACCAGGAGCGGTGTCAGCACCCCGTGGGTGCGGACGGACTCCGCCAGCTGTTCAAGCGCAGGCCCGGAGAAGGTCATCCGTGGCTGCTCGGGGTTCGGACGCACACGATCGATATCCACCAGTCGCAGTGCGCTGGCCGTACCGTCGGCCTTCGTGCCGAAGGTCTCGTCATCGAAGAAGGTCTCGGGGATGATGGCGGCGAGGCCGCGCCCAAGTGAGGATCGAGTCATGCTGCACCTCCGCCGAGTACCCGAAGTTGTGGACGTCGTTCGACCGAGGCACCCGGAGTCTCCGTCGCGTGTTCTTCCACACGGTGGATGACCTCGAGTGCGAGATTGGAATAGGCGATCGCCCCGCGGCACAGGGGATCGTAGGCGTGAATGGGCTTACCGAAGCTGGGCGCTTCACCAAGGCGAACGTTGCGCGGCACCTCGGCATCGAAGACCTCGCCTCCGAATACGGCTCTCGCCTGGTCACACACGTCGCGAGCCAGCCGGGTTCGGCGGTCGACCATCGTGAGCAGGATGCCACTGCGCTGCAGGCGGCGGTTGAGGCCACCACGACGAATCTGCTTGATGGCACGCAGCAGCTCGCCAAGCCCTTCCATGGCGTAGTACTCCGCTTGCAGGGGGATGATGACCCCATCTGCGGCGGCGAGCGCATTCACAGTGATGATGCCGAGGGAAGGCGGGCAGTCGAGGATCACGTAGTCATAGTCGCCCGCTTGCTGCTGAATCGCGGAGCGCAGACGA
>CAJWOS010000645.1 GCA_913044235.1 uncultured Pseudomonadota bacterium | reverse complement strand
CCAGTTTGACCATGCGCAAAAGAAGGAAAGCCAGTGCTTTCATCAGCCAGAACCCCAGAGAGTCCCACAAAGCTCAACACCCACAAAAACAGGAGGCCCGCGGCGTCCAGATCGCGCCCGGTGAGCTGGACTTGCATTGTGAGCAGCGGGCTCCAGCCGGGCGGTTGGTTCCAAGTGAATCGACGCGAGGTGCGCATTTCGTTCGCCCACAACTGGTTTTCGACTTGGTTCAAGATCTGCCAACGATGGGTGTACCGAACCACACCGGTCGCATGCAGCGCCCAGATGGCCTCCGTGGACGGCATGAACAACACACGGCCGTCGATGGAGCCATCCGGAATCGAGAGTGCAACGGCCAGCTGCTGCCCGGCCTCGAGATCAACCGGCACGGCCACGGCAGCCACCCCGCCCGTGGGCAGGTAGCGGGGCTCGGGAAACTCGGCCCCTTCCTCCTGCATTTCGGTCAAGACGGTGTTCTCGACGGTTGTTCCGTCTGGTGTGGTGACCGCGATGCGACTGTGGACCGGGCCTTGTACGGCCAGAATGAGTGTGCCTTTGGCGGCTTTGGTGGCCACAATCTCGGCTTGGTCGCTGCTGGGGGTCCAGATCATGGCGCCCGCTTCCGGCCAGCCCACGGCGGTGGCCTCGCTCCATCCCGCGCCACGAACCAGAGGCAGAGCCTCGAACTGCTCGTGCTGATCTGCGCCTTCGAGGTACCAGTGGTCGTGGAGGGGGCGCAATACATCCGCACTTCGCCAGGCGAAGACTGCGCAGACCGCCAGGAACACCCCGGCGACACCGATTCGGGGTCCCAGGGGGAGAGGGACCCCTGGGCGCTGCTGCCGACCCATCACCTGTCCCGTTGCCCAGACCGCACCTGCGACGCCGACGTAGCCGATGCTCAGTCCCGAGCCGAGCACGCCGAGCTCTCGGAATATCGCCACGGACAGCCACATCGCTGCCATCGCAAACCAGGCTGCATCGAGGGCTTGATCGAGGCGTGTGCCATCGGGGGTGAGTCGACGGGCCCAGCCCACCCCTGGGGCCCAGAGCATCGCCGGTGGTGCGAGCAGGCCGATCACCCACCATGGCGCCCCCAGCGCGAGTGCGCCCGCCAGCGAGACCAGGAGGGCCGCTGAGATTCGGTCGAGAGTGGTCATCGGGCGGCCTGCCGCTCCGCATCGCTGGGCGGTGCGAGCGGATGCGCTGTGGTGGCTTCCTGGTCGTGGTGTACCTCTGCGATGGCCAGTACGAGTGCCGGAGCATCGCAGAAGAGTGCGTGCGCGACGCCCGCGGGCACATACACCCGGTCATGCTGGAGGCGGACCACTGCTCGCGCGCCGCTCTGTGGTTCTTCCATCACCAGCCAAGCCTCGCCACGCAGGGCCGCGAACCACTCTCCGCCGTGGGTGTGTCGATGGTGCCCTCGTGGGTGCTCGGGACGGAGCTCTACGGCGTAGACCTCGCCGCTCACGGGGCCGGGCCAGACTTTGTACAAGGCGCCGCGGTGGTCAGCGAAGGTCTCGATGGGCTGTCGGTTGATCATGGTGTCGCCTCAGACGTCCAGTCCACCAGATCCTGGAGTGCAAGTGCGAGATCAGGATGGGGAAGGGGACCAATCAGCGCATCGGTTTGCGAGTGATCGCCCCAGAATGCGTCCACCTCTCCTGCGCGTCGCGCTTGGGTGCCGACCTCAACCAGCGACCGAGGTGCCCCAGCCGCGTCGAATATGCGATGGGCAAATGCAGCGACGGAGTGGTGTGGGCCACCACCGAGACTCCAGACACCGCCTCCGGCCTGAGGGTGCGCAGCCAGCGCGATCAGCCCGGTGACGATTGCATCTACGTGGTTCCACTCTCGCACTTGGCTTCCATCGGTCAGGGAGAGGGGCCGTCGGTCGAGCGCTGCTCGGACGGCTTCGTAGACAAGTCCGCGTCGCTCCCCCGGTCCCCAGGTGCGAAACGGCCGCACCACCACGCCGTCGAGGCCGTGGCTGTGGGCCAGCATTCGGATCCAGGCCGCCCCGGCCGCCTTCAGGGCCGAATAGGGCGATGTTGGCACCACGTGGTCGGGGGCAAAGGGAACGGGACCTCCTGCGAGAGCCTCGCAGGTGCAGGTATAGACGAGGCGCGCACCGAGCTTTGCGGACCCGTTTGCCATCGCCACTGTGGCGTCTAAGATCCCCGGTCGAAGGGTGTGGTACGACGCCGGTGCGGTCCCCGGTGAGACCGGACTGGCGAGGTGAAAGACTACCTCGGGGCGGACATGATCCAGCACGCGCTCGGCATCGTCGGGCAGCAGCGCGGGATGCGGTGTGATGCCGTCTGCGGTCGGAGGCCGTGAGCGCCAGGTTCCATGCACCTCGGCGCCGGCCTCGGCCAGACGTCGAGCAAGCATGCGGCCGATAAATCCCCCAGCGCCTGTGACCAGCACGCGTCGGCCGAGCCAGTGCTGGGGGCGGGTCCAGGCGGAAGACTGCTTCATGGCCAGAGACTACCGCGGTATGCCCCAAAGGGCGCGGGGCGAGGTCGAGCGCGCTACGATGTCGACCTCGGAGGTGCACATGCGAGGGTCGCTGTCTGCCGTGGTTCTGTCCACCTTGCTGGTGTCGTGTGATTTTTCGGCGAGTACCAAAGTGCTTGTGGACACCGGCGATACCGCGACAGCAGGGGGCGGTACGGGAGCGGCGCATGGTGCAGGTGCCGACCAGGGGGCAGGCGAAGGCGGCGCCACCGGTGGGAGCGGCGTGGGCGACGGTGGTTCCGACGGCGGTTCCGACGGCGGCGATATCGATCCCGATCTCCTCGATGAGGACGGTGATGGCGTGACTGTGGGGGAGGGTGACTGCGATGACGGAGACCCAGCGGTGTATCCGGGGGCAGCCGACCTGTGCGATCAGCGTGACGAGGACTGCGATGGAGAGATTGATGAAGACGCCCGTTATCTCGATGAATACGAAGATAATGACGTCTCGGCATCAGATCTGGGAGACCTGAGTGGTGGTGGCTCTGTGAGCGTGGATGCGTGGATCGACTCGGCCAACGATGTGGACCGCTTCATTGTCGAGACCGATGACTCGTCTTTTTCGCTCTGGGACATGACGATTCGGCTGTCCAACATTCCCGATGGACTCACTTGGCGGTTGCTGGTCATCCTGCCCACAGGCGACGTGCAGGAAGCCACCGGTGCCGGCAGCGTCACCATCGAGGCCTCCGACGAAGCCTTTGTGGATGATGCTGGCACCTGGGAAGTGGTGGTCGAGGCGGTAGACGACGGGAGCTGCGATACTCCTTACTTGCTGTCGATCGACTTTTCGGGGTGAGCTGCTGGTGGTCAGGCGGCTGCGACGCACACCTGATTGCGGCCGCTGTGCTTCGCCGAATACAACGCGCTGTCGGCGCGACGGAGTAGACCGGCGGCGGAGTCCAGCTCCTGCATCACAGCCACACCTGCGGACACCGTCACTGTGACGTTCTCGGCTGGGGTGGGGAATGCGAGTCGACTGGTGGCCACACGCACCCGCTCCGCCACCGAGGTCGCGACGGCTTCCCCTGCGCCCGGAAGGATGACCGCGAACTCCTCACCCCCGTATCGACCGACGATGTCGTCTTCACGAACCTGATCCACGATCGCTTGGGCAAAGGCCACCAGCACCGCATCCCCGGCGGGGTGTCCATACGAGTCGTTGACGGACTTGAAGTGGTCGATGTCGAACAGAACCAACGAGAGCGGTGAGCCA
>CAJWOS010000644.1 GCA_913044235.1 uncultured Pseudomonadota bacterium | reverse complement strand
GCCTTCTTCGTCTTCGCCTTCTTCGTCTTCGCCTTCTTCGTCTTCGCCTTCTTCGTCTTCGCCTTCTTCGCCTTCTTCGTCTTCTTCGTCTTCAGACTCCATCTCCTCTTCGTCTTCTCCACCGCTGAGGAGCGCTTCGAGCTCCTCGGTGCAGCCGGTCATGAGCGTGAGGCTGAGAAATGCAGGAACAATGAGCAGGCTTCGGATTCGCATCGGGTCCTCCTTGGTTCGTGGTCGATGCAAGGGGGAAACGGAACCGGGTCAAAGTTGGGGCGCTCATCGCCTTTCACGGAATTTCGACGATGAAAAGCGAGTACTCATCGGCACTTCGGGAGTCGAGCTTGCGAGAGGTCTTGCCGATGGGATGTGCGATGGTAGCGGTGCGCATCCCATCGCAGTGAGGCTCGCACCATGGACATGCCCTACCGTTCCCTCGGTCACTCCGGACTCAAGGTCTCCGCCCTGTCATTTGGCGCCTGGGTCACGTTCGACCACCAGATGGATGTCGCCCCCGCGCGCGATGCCATGGCGGCGGCTTTTGAGGCCGGCTGCAATTTTTTCGACAATGCCGAGGCGTATGCGGGCGGCAAGGCGGAGATCATCATGGGCAAGGCACTTGCGCAGCTTGGCTGGGGGCGCGACGAGTATGTGGTCTCCACGAAGATCTTCTGGGGCGGCCAGGGGCCCAACCAGCGCGGTCTCTCCCGCAAGCACATCATCGAGGGGGTGGATGCGGCCCGGAAGCGGTTCGAGCTCGACCACCTCGACCTCGTGTTCTGTCACCGGCCCGATCCTTCCACGCCCATTGAAGAGACCGTGCGTGCCATGAACCATGTGATCGACCGAGGCTGGGCGTTTTACTGGGGCACCAGCGAGTGGAGTGCCGAGCAGCTGGAGGAAGCATGGCGGGTGGCCGATCGACTCGGCTTGATCGGGCCGACGATGGAGCAGCCGCAGTACCACATGTTCCACCGAGACAAGGTGGAGCGTGAGTTTGCCGGCTTGGTGCGGGAGCGGGGACTCGGCACCACCACCTGGAGTCCGCTGGCCAGCGGACTGCTCACCGGAAAGTACAACGAAGGCGTGCCGGAGGGCTCGCGGTTTGACCTGCCGCAGTACAGCTGGCTGCGCGATGCGGTACTCGAAGATCCCTCGTTTCCTGGAAAGATTGCCAAGGTGAAGCAACTCACGGGCATCGCGCAGGAGCTTGGTGCGTCGATGGCGCAGTTGGCGTTGGCTTGGACCGCAAAGCACCCCCATGTCTCCACTGTGATCACCGGGGCGTCGCGGACATCGCAGGTGGTGGAAAACATGAAGGCGATCGCGTTTATTGACCAGCTCACACCTGATGTGATGAGCCGTATCGAGGCCATCCTCGACAACAAGCCTGCGGTGGCATCGTAGCGCACGTACGGTGGAAGACCGCCCACCCAGCCTCCGCTGCCATGCCGGAGTGGCAGAGGAGGCTGTGACCGATGAACCGGTAGGGCGATAAAGCGTCGGCGACCGGTCCCTTCGTGTGCTCTGCGCTTGCGGCCGGGTGGAGTGCGGCGTGCCCCAGCCGAAGCGGTCATCCCCGAGCCTGTTCCGCGTGGCCGCGCCGCTTCGTCGGGCGCTTGGAGGTCTGGTGGTGGCGGGAATGGTCCTGGCTGCGGGGGAGCTTGCGCTGCGGATGTGGGTGCCCGAGGCGCAGCAGCCCGCACCCATCGACCGGTTCGCGCTCGCTGATGTGGCGGCGGGCGCCTACGTACACCGGCGTGACTCGGTGGCGGGAGACTGGCTGGAAGAGGCCGACGGTCGCGTGCGCACCCGCCCATCGCGTCGACCGGAGGGGGTGGCGACGGTCGACGTGACGATGGTTCCCGAGCCTGGCGTGCACCGCATCGTGGCGCTTGGTGGCTCCACAACGCGCGGCGTGCCCTTCGACCACCTGGGGGGCGGCTTCGTGGCCGAGCTGACCGCGCGCCTGTCGTCGCTGAGCGATCAGCCCTTTGAGGTGGTGAACCTGGGAGTGCCGGGCATGGACGCCCGCGGTGTGGCCAGGATGGCTGAAGAAGCCCGACAGCTCCACGCATCCACCTGGGTGCTCTATACCGGGAACAATGAGGTGATGGGCGACCTGCTCGATCGATGTGTGCGCTCGGAGCGCTTGCTGCTCGCTCGCACCCTCGACCGCCTGCTCGGCTATCGCCTGCTGCGCCGACAGCTGCTCGGTGCGCCGACCCGACCCACCGGCGCCGATGCTATCGCTGCGCAAGATGCCTGCACGGGCGCTCGCATCGCCGAGGCCTGGGCCGATGGCACGGCTCGCACTGGGGGCGCTCTGGACCCCACCTATGCGGCGGGGGTGACGCAGCCGCTGGTGCGGACGGACGGGGCTGCACACGCGGTGGATCGCCGCCTTCGCTCCGCTTTGGATCGCATCCTCGAGGCCGCAGCACGTGATGGGGTGCGGGTGGTGCTGGCCATCCCGGCCACCAACCTCACCCACAAGCCCGGACATCCCCTGGCAGGACCAGGTCGCACAGGAGCGGATGCTGCGGAAGCCGACCGATGGATCGCACAGGCCCGACGGGCTCCGGGGGGACAGGCGCTCGCTGCATGGACGGAGGCCCTGCGCGTGGATCCTCACCGAGCGGATGCGCTGCACGGCTGGGGCATGGCCCGCCTGGCGCTTGGTGGCGACCCGGCCTCGGCGGTGCGGGCACTGCGCGCTGCGGTCGACCACGACTATGCGGCGAGGCGCCCGACGAGTGCGGTGCGCAAAGCGCTCATGGATACCTGCGACCGGTCGATGGTCACGTGCGTGTCGCTCGATGCGGTGCTGTCGGAGCAGGCGCGGCAGCCCATCGTGCCTGAGGACTGGTTTTTCGACCACTGTCATCCGAGCGCGGTTGGCACCCAGCAGATTGGGGGCGTGCTGGCCGCGGCAGTGGTGGACACTGCTGTACCGTGAGCGGGAGCCCGACGGGGGCCATCTGTGCGGTAGGCTGCAGCCCTGAGGAGGCTCTATGCGCCGTGCTCGTGATCTGATCTGGCCGACGGTGCTCTCGTTTGCGGCCGCCTGCACCGGTGGACCTGGGGGGGACTCGGGCGAAAAGGGTGCAGGCGATGGGCATGGTGTGAACCCGGCAGACTGGAGCGTGATGGAGCGTGGCCCCTATGGTCTGGGCTACCGCACGCTCGAAGCAACCTACACCACGCCGCTGGGCACCACTCGCACCATCCCTGTCTCCATCTGGTACCCGACCGAAGACGACCTCGGTGCAGGTCCCGGCGACGAGGTTCGCTACGACAACCTCTTCACCCACGAGACGGCCATCGCCAATGCCGCTCCTGCTGCATCGGTCCATGCAGATGGCTACCCCGTCTTGGTGCATTCTCATGGCCACTGGGGCGTGGCGGGCGGCGTGGCCTTCTGGGCGGATCGAATGGTGAGCCAGGGCTGGGTAGTGGTGGCCCCCGGACATGTCGGGAACACCTTCGCGGAGGGCTTTCCCAACTTTTCGGGAGACTCCCCCACCGCCCACTACATCGAGCGCCCGGAGGATGTGTCTGCGGCGCTGGACGCAGTCGATGCTGCGGGCGTGCTCGACGGGGCGATCCAGCTCGATGCGGTCGGCCTCTCGGGCCATAGCCGAGGTGCCTATACGGCGTGGAGTGCGGGGGGGGCTACGTTCGACCCGGTGGCTCTCGATGCGGCCTGTGCGGGCACATCCAGCGACTTTCCCACGCGCTCCTGCACCGCCGAG
>CAJWOS010000643.1 GCA_913044235.1 uncultured Pseudomonadota bacterium | reverse complement strand
CGGTCATCGGTCCAGGTCCACCCACGGCCTCACGCGTGGTGAGGATCTCCCCTCGAACCGCCGTGCTGCTGGCCCCAACCACATCGGCGAGCTCTTCGGGAAGTGCGCTCCACTTCGCCTCTACGTCTACGCCTGCTGGCTCTCGGTACTCCAGCGCGGCACCATTTGGACTCGCCAGGGCCGTGTTGGAAACAAGCGTAACCATGAGTGCGCCGACTGTTGATGCTGATCGAATCATCCGACCCTCCTGTGCTTCGATCCAGGAAACGGAACCCGACCCCCAAACATGAAGCCCTTGTTGGGAAGAAACATCAAATTCCTGCCGCCCACCGTGCCCGCCATTCCGCGGTGACTGCATCTGCCTGCCGCCGTGTCGGCAATCCTGGAGTCTCAACGGGTGCCTCCACTCCGAGGGACGCCAGTGCCGCTCGCACCGTGGCTGCTGGATCGGCAACAAGCGACTCGTAGGACACCTGCCAAACCGCACGCCCCTTGAGCATCTGATTCCAGCCCGATTCCGCCTGCTCGATGTCGGCCAGCCGCTGTCGTACCCGCTCCCGTCGGTATGGCACGGTTCGACCCTTTGGTTGCCAGGCCGCCCACTGCCCCGAACCGAGCGCGCGCTCCCACGAGATGGCTTGACCCAAGCGGTCCTCCCGCGTGATTCGCAGCCAGTGGGCATGGGGGAGCATTCGGTCGATGAAGGGCAGCCCACCGTAGCGAATCAAGTGGTGATGATGGAGCTTCAAACCGAACCACCCACCGGAGGAACGCCGGGACTGCACCCGCTCGAGATGCCGCTTCAGCTGTTGTTCCGACCATCCTCTTCCCACGACGGCACCCACCAAAGATCCGCGCAGACGGGAATGGACCCAGCGGGTCACTGCAGGCCCATCGCGGACCGTCCAGTCACGGAGCTGCATCGGATTGAGATACTCCTTGGGCGCCCCCACCAGTCCCGTGTCCCAGAGCAAACGTGCAAGAAGTGTACTGCCGGAACGAGGCACGCTCGCGATGATGTACGCACGCTGGCCTCGACCGTCGGGAGACAGGTCAAAGTCGCTTCCATTCCGTGGATCCAAGAGGGTGCCCGCCATCATCCCTCCTGACAAGCCGCACACCAGAAGGTGCTGCGGCCCGACTGTTTGAAGCGCTCAATCGGCGCACGACATCGCGGGCAGGGCTGCCCGTCGCAACGGTACACCGAGAAGGGGCTGGGGTTCCCGTGACTGCTGGCACCGCGGCTGTTCACATAGGCAATCTCATCTCCCCCCTCGCGCTCGATGGTGTCGGTGATGAACGCCGGGACCGCCGCCGCGAGCCGGTCCCACTGCTCCAAGGACAGTGAGCACGCCTGGCGCGTGGGTGACACTCCTGCCCGCCACAAGATCTCGCTGGCCGCGATGTTTCCCAAGCCAGCCACCCGGTCCTGCCGCATCAGAGCCACCTTGATGGGACTGCGGATCGATCCGAGCTGCGACGCCCAGAACGCCGCGGGACGATGCACAGGCCATGGCTCCGGGCCAAGCTTGCGCGACGTCTCGAACCAGTCCTGCAGCTCGGCTGTGGCCAGCGCCCACGCGTTGCCCAACCGACGAGCATCATCAAATACCAGGCAGTCCGGTCGTCCCGCCTCCGGCGCCAGGCGAAGGATGATCCGTACCGACGACCGGCGCTCGGGATCCGCTGCCACCAGCTTGCCGGTCATCCGAAAGTGCAACACCAGCGAGTGCTCCGCGTCAGCCAGCTCCACCACCGCGTACTTGCCCCGACGCCACACCCGCCCGACCGTGCGGCCCCGTGCCTTTCGGGCCCATTCCTCCACCCCGCCGCTGTCGACTGCGGAATCCACCACATCCACCTGGCAGAGCGGTCTTCCCAGCGACCACCGCGCCAGATTGCGACACATGATCTCCACTTCGGGCAGCTCTGGCATCCAACCTCCTCGGCTCGTGTAGCCCGCCCCAGACTCGATGCGAGGAGAGCCCTGTCGGCGCACATCGAACATCTCGCAGCCAATGCGGCACTGCAGAGCACCCGCCCGACAGGCGGCTACAGCCCCCCCCCTACCCTCGCCATCGCCCCGTCGCTCGGCACACGGCTTGCCACACGGACGCTACACTGGCGCTCGCTGGTCCGTCTCTCCTCCCGGTTGTTCCTTGCCTCCAGTCTCGCCTGTCCAACGCCGGCTCTCCGTACCCCTTCGCTGGCTGTTCGTGGTCCTTGCATACGGCGTTCTCGCAGGGATTCTGCTTGGCCCCAGCGCATGGGCGCCGCGCACCCACACTGTGGGCATCCCGAGCATCGACAGCATGGACACGGCGATGCTCCGAGCACTCACGGCCGATGCGTGGCTGTCTCCAGACGGGCTCACCCGATCTGTGTTTTTTCCCAACGGCTTCGATCCCTTCTCGGTGACACCGAATGTTCTCGACCACCTGACCGCACTCCCAATGGTCGTCGCCCTGTCGTGGCCTCTGGCAGACAACCTCTGGTGGTGGTGCGCGCTCCTCACCAATGGACTGGCTGCACACGCACTCGGCTGGCGCCTCACACAGTCCCATCAAACGGGCTTTCTCGCTGGTATCGCTTTCGTGACCAGCGACGCCGTGCTGCGCGAAGCCAACCTGCACCATGCCCCACAAGTCATGCTAGCCTGGGCCCCACTCCTGCTGGCCGCGTTGCTCGTGCCCCCTCAAGACGCCAACCGTCGAACCGCACTTGCCGCAGGAGTGTTTCTCGCCATTGGCGCCCTCTGCTACTGGTATTCTGGGCTGTTTGCCGTCCTGGCCATGGCCCCCCTGCTCGTGCGGCAGAGACCGCGTCTCCTGATGGTCGGCGGCAGCACTGTGCTGTTGATCTGCCTTCCTTTTCTGCTGCCCCAGCTCCTGGAGTGGGACACCCGCCCATTGACGGCAGGTGCAGTCCTCGCACCCCCGCGTGACGTCCACGAGAGCTTTGGGGTCCTGGCCGAAGCGCAGCAGTTTGTGGCATGGCATGGGGTCGACCCGCTGTTTTGGGTGCGCGACATCACGATGGACACGAGCAGTCGGGTTCCGCTGTCTCTGGTGATCGCGGCGGCACTCGGCGCCCGCACTTGGTCGCGAAGAGACCGACGGAGCCTTGGCTGGATCTGTGCCCTCGGCGCGCTCATGGTGTTGGGCCCTGTCCTGCGCTGGGACGACACGGTGGTGACCATCCAAGGTCATTCCGTCCCGATGCCCTTCGCGGCCTTCCGCGCCTTGCATCCATTCTTCGAGCGACTCACATGGCCCGAGCGATGGGGTTGGCTCGTGCCGCTCGGTCTGGTCGCACTGGCGTGTAGAGCCCCGCGCGCCGGCTGGTTCGCAGCTGCAGTCCTTCTCGAAAATGCTGTAGTAAGCCAGAACTTTCCCCTCCAGTCCGACGATCTGCGACATGGCACCTGCTGGACGGACATTCCAGCGGGAGACCGCGCCATCGTGGAGCTTCCCCTGGATCGCGGACTCCGCTCTGCTCGCTCGGCACTGCATGGGCGCATGCACGGCCGACCTGTGGTCAATCCGGTCTTGCTGCCACCGGGCATGCGGTCGCCCGAGGCGTGGGACGACTGGACTCGCGCATCGTCCCTGATGCAGTACCTCGGTCGGGTGGAACGCGGCCGCACGCCGCCAGACCCCGGTGCAGCCGCCATCCAGGAAGCACAGGCTGCAGGGATCGGAGCCATCGCGCTCGATGTTGAGCCGGGCCATGGCTTGCGCGCCAGTCGACAGCTGCGGG
>CAJWOS010000642.1 GCA_913044235.1 uncultured Pseudomonadota bacterium | reverse complement strand
GGCGACGATGAACGCAAGAACAAATGCGGCGGAAAAGGCCGCCAGGACCATGATCAAGTGACAAAGCAGGCGCTGGGCGACGGGAACAAACCGGCGGGGGCGAGGCACGGTGGCTCCGGGAACGGGTGTCCCTGCCGCATAGCCGCAGGGTTCAGAAGGTAGGGCGCGTAGACGAACGCCATCGCCATAGCAAGGTGACCAGTCTCGCGGCCGGCCGCCACCTTGGAACACTTTTCCCACACAGGCCAGTCCGGATTGGTCATCCACCGTGCCCCAAGGTACCGGACTCGGGAAAGCATGTGCGCGTGCGTCGTGCTCGTGGAGCTTCCGAATGGAATCAAGAAGCGAGTATCCCACAGTTGCAGTGGTGATCCCGGCCCTCAACGAAGCGCCAAGCATCGCGCGTGTGCTGGGCGATCTGCCACCTGTCGGCCGGGTCATAGTAGTGGACAATGGCAGCACCGACAACACGGCTGAGATCGCGCGCTCGTGTGGCGCCGACGTTGTGCGAGAAGACCGTCGAGGCTACGGACAGGCCTGTCAAACAGGCATCGCCGAAGCCCTTGCTCCGCGCATCGGCCGCCGACCTGCAGTCATTGTGATCCTCGACGCAGATGCAGCAGACGACGCCACGTTGCTTGGGCAATTGGTCGAGCCCGTCCTAAACGATCAAGCAGACCTCGTGGTTTCGGACCGGACCAGCATGGCGGATTCCGGTGCACTCCTGCCTCATCAACGGCTCGGCAACGAGCTCGCCATCCGGTTGATCCACCGCACTACCGGGCATCGGTATCGAGACATGGGACCATTTCGCGCCATTCGTGCCGAGAGCCTTGAGCGACTCGCGCTCGTCGACCGCAACTATGGATGGAATGTAGAAATGCAGATGAAAGCAGTCCAGGCGGGCCTGCGCATCGCAGAGAAACCGATGCCGTATCGGGCTCGAGTCGGCGTCTCGAAAATCAGCGGTACCGTGCGCGGCACCATCGGTGCAGGGGTAAAGATCATCTGGTCGGTCTGGCGGTACCGGTGACCCCCCCAACGGTGGTCGTGCTCACCAAGGCACCGATTCCCGGACGCTGCAAGACGCGCCTTGCGCCGCTAGTGGGACTTGAACAGGCAGCCCTCCTCCATCGTGCGTTCACGGACGCCACGCTGGAGCTGCTCCGCCGCACCGGTCTCTCCGTCACGGTTTCCGTGGGGGGGGATCCAGATGGTCGCTTTCAACAGCTGCTCGCGACGCGTGGCTGGACGGTCGAGGCCCAGCCGCCAGGCAGCCTCGGCGATCGCATGCGCTCCTGTCTGCAGAGCTCGGGGCGACGCGTCTTTGTGGGGACCGACTGCGTGGTGTTCGATCCGGACTGGATTACCGCCGCTGCAACGTCTGTCGCACCGGTCGCCATCGCCCCTTCCGACGACGGGGGATATTGGGCATTGTCGGTCGATGGCGGCGTGCCGCCGAGTGTGCTCGATGATCTCTTCGTCGACATGCCATGGTCGACTCCGGAAGTCCTTCCCCTCACCCTCCGCCGGTGCTCTCTCCGCGGCACGCCCGTCGAGTTGCTTCCCCAGAGCTACGACATCGACGACCCCTCCGACCTCTCCCGCCTCTTTCACGACTCCCGGTGCCCTGCACAGCTCCGGTCCCTCCTCGAGACCCTGCCATGCCTCTCGTAGACTCCCTCCCAGACTCTCTCGACACCATTCACATCATGGGCATCGGTGGCACCGCTATGGGCGCCCTGGCCGGCATGCTCGTGGATGCCGGACACACGGTCACCGGCTCTGATGGCGGCGTGGTGTACCCACCCATGTCGGACTACCTCGCGGGCCTCGGCATCAACCCCATGGTGGGATTTGAAGCCCAGAACCTCGACCACCGGCCCGATCTTGTGGTGGTCGGAAACGTGGTTCGGCGGGACTACAACGAAGCCCGAGCACTCCTTGCCTCGAGCTTGCCCTACACAAGCTTTCCTTCGCTATTGGGGGCACGCTTCTTGGCAGGCTCTCGGAACATCGTCGTCTCCGGCACCCATGGGAAGACCACAACCACATCCATCACGGCCTGGCTCCTCGATGCGGCGAAGCGAGATCCGGGGTTTCTGATTGGCGGTGTCGCTGCGAACTTCAATCGCACTGCACGGGCGGGAAGCGGCCAATTCTTCGTGATTGAAGGCGATGAATACGACACCGCATTTTTCGACAAGGGGCCGAAGTTTCTTCACTATCGCCCCACAACCGCCATTCTCACGAGCATCGAGTTCGACCACGCCGACATCTACCGCGATCTCGAGCACTGCCAGCAGTCCTTCCGAAAGCTCATGGCCACCCTACCGTCGGATGGCTGTGTCGTGGCCCGATGGGATCACGACTCCGTCGCGGATGTGGCGCGAGAAGCGGAGTGCGAGCTGCGTCGGTACGGACCCGGTCAGGACTGGGATGGTCGAATCGAAGGGGTCGACACACGCACGGGGCAGATGCAGTTCAGTGTGCTTCGAGAGGGCCGGCGATTCGGTTCCTTCGAGACTTCGCTGGTCGGTGAACACAACCTGTACAACCAGGTCGCAGCGGTGGCTGCTCTGGAGCGCGAAGGCCTCACGGCAGAAGAGCTGGCCATTGGTTTTCGCAGCTTCCAGGGCATCAAGCGTCGCCAAGAGGTTGTGGCCGAGGTCGCCGGGCTCTTGCCCTACGAGAAACGGTTGTTGGATATGCTTTCGGGCACGGGCGACGGCGCGGACAAGCGCATGTACAAGTACGCGAAGCAGCGCCTCGGCACGCACAAGCGCGCCGTCGCGAAGCGGGAAGCCATCAAGGACGTCCACGCGAAGATGAAGGCGCGCCAGGCCATGGGCAACTAATACTACTATTGTCAAACTCTCGTCGCCGGGGACTCGGGGCGGGGGGTCCGAACGACGGGTCGCGTCGACGGCGTCGTCGGGGGTCCCAGAGGCCTACGCAACGAAGAGTCTTAGTCCCCCGCCAGCTCGTCCATCACCCTATCGACGACCATGAGCGAGACCGCGTCCTGGGCTTCTCGCGTCGCCGCCCCGATATGAGGTGTTGCGGAGAACCCCTCCATACCGAAGAGCGGCGACGCCACACAGGGCTCCTCCGCAAACACGTCCGTCGCGTAGCTCGTTAACAACCCTTCGTTCAGACACGCGGCAATATCTGACTCCACGGCAACACCACCGCGCGCCACGTTCACGAGGTGCCGTCCACACGCCTCCGAAGGCATCGACTCGATCAAATCGCGATTCACAAGGTTCCGCGTCCCGTCATTGAGAGGGCAGCTCAAGACCACATGGGTAGAACGCGCGAAAAGAGCTCGCGGCGAATCGGCGAACAGCACTCCGCTCTCATACGCCTCGTCCGCGTCCAACGATGGAGAGTGAGCAGCGACGTCCATCCCAAAGGCGACTCCGAGCCAGGCGATCTCCTGTGTGGCATGGACGCCGTGGCGACATTGCCTCTGTACATCCACGAGACGCGCAGACTCTCGCGTGGTCATGAAGACGCCATCGCCGCGACGTGGCATCGCGACGACGCCATCGCCGCGACCCCGTCAAGTTGAAGCTGATTCTTTACGCTGAGTCAGCACCCTCGCTATTCTCCCGAATCCGAGGAGTCCCAGTTTCTTCCCGCCGAGCTCGTGTGCTGTCGAAGCGGCACTCCCTTTGAACGCTTTAAATGCACCACTTTGCGTAGCTCGATCGCCTTGAATCAAACCGCGCACGCACTGGAGCAAGTGGGCCATACACA
>CAJWOS010000641.1 GCA_913044235.1 uncultured Pseudomonadota bacterium | reverse complement strand
CGAGCAGGAGGACCCGCCCATTGCAGTCCTGGTCGCTCAAGCCTGCATCGACCGCGGCCAGGAGGTCGGCGCAGACATCATCGGGATGGGTTTCGCGCATGCGCTGGAGCGCCGATCTCGCGCCTCGACCGACCGGCAGCGGTCCGGGTGTGGTTCGCCAGAACGAGTCGAGCACGTACACGAGCGCTCCGTGCTGGGCAAACAGCGACGCATAGCCCTCCACGTCGGGCGACACGCCAAAGATGGAGGGCACCACCGCCAGGAGCGGCCCCGGCTGCCCCGGCCGCACGCAGTGCACGGGCACCGCACCGCCTGCCACGGGAACCGTCTTTGCTTCCGTCTTCATCATGCATCCATTGGACTGAGCGACCCGACCCACGACCGGCGCTGGAAGGAGCAGACGCCTCGTGACCCGTGGAAGCTTAGCGGACTCCCCGCCAAGGCTCCGATGGAAATGGCCTGCGGACGCTCCCACCCGTGACTGCTCGGCTCTGCAGCGGATGTGCCCCGGCGCCGATTTCAGCCCAGAGTCCACATGGCGAGCGTTGCGCAGGGCGAGGGAGGACGGGTCCATTGCCGCGTATTGCGGCATCTTTCCGTGAAAGACGCCGCAATCTGATGAAATGGGGTTCCCCCGTGCGACAGACGATGGATGGAGGGCCGCCCGCCTCGCGTCGTGGGTGGAGCCCTCACTCTCGGGGAACACCATGTCGAATACACCGTCTGCACTTCGATGGCTGCCGTCGTGGCGACCGTGGACCGCCGGACCGATGCTGCCGCTCGTGACCGCACTCCTGCTGGGGCTGCTCTGGACCCACCACCTCTACAGCGTGGGACTGCGCCTCACGGGCGACTCCGGGTTCTTCATCCAGGCGGCGCAGGGACTGTTCTTCGATGGCGTCTGGGACGCACCCGCCGTGCGACCGCCCCTGTATTCCACCGCCATGGCCATTGTGATGCTGGGCGAACCCTACGCAGCCGACGCTGCAGCGCTGCTCGGGGGCATCGGGATGACCGGCTCCCTGCTCGGCCTCGCCATCCTGGCCTGGCGCACCACCGAGCGGGCCCGCCTCTCGGCCTTCATGGTGGCGATCCTGGCGATGTGGCCTGCCTTCACCACCGTCTTCGAGGTGGCGTGGACCGAGGGCCTCGCAGGCTGTCTGGCCGTGCTGCATGTGGTCGCCATCGACCACTACCTGCGCCACGACCACCGAGCGGCCCTACACGTCGCTGCGCTGTGCCTCGGTCTGGGCGCCCTCACCCGCTTCCTCGGCCTGGCCGCCATCGGAGTCTTCGGCCTCGCGATGGTCGCATACACCCTCCGCGACCGACGCCACGTGGCCCACCGCGGGGTCGCAGTGCTGACCGCAGCGGCCCTCCCGGGATGCTGGATGATCTGGAGCCATGTGGCCCGCGGAAGCGCCACGGGAACGCGGCGTCCGTCCACCACATCATGGGCCCACAACCTCTCCGACCTGGCCGACCAGTGCACCGAGGCTCTGAGCGCAATGCCCCTCCTCACGCTGGGCGGTGGCCTGCTGTGTGTGGCGGCGTTGGTGCTGCGTCCGAACCTCGAGCGACCCTCCGCCATGCAGATGCTCGAGTACACAGGGGCGCAGCTGGGCATGGGGCTGCTGGCCATCGTGGCTGCCACGAGCCGCGTCGCGGTCGATCCCATCGGCCCTCGGTATCTGGCCCCTCTGATGCCTCTGGTGCTCGCCGCCATTCTCTTCGCGTGGGAAGCCGTCCGTCCGGCCATGGCCCAAACCCGGTGGCGGACCGGTGCGCGCATGCTGTCTCTTGGGGTTGTGGTCGTGACTGCCATCGGCCTCGTGGCCCCCCTCGGACGGCAGCTCGATCACGCACTGCAGCAGATGGATCAGCCGTCTGGACACACCCACGGTGGCTTCGCAGTCAGTGCCACCCAGAAGATGCTCGCCCGGCAGCTTGCAGGGATGCTCAGCCAGCAGGACCACGTGCACCTCGTGTCGATGACCCCGGACGCCGCGGGGCGCTGGATGGCGTTTTCCTGGCATCGGGGGTCGTTCTCCGGGCTCGGGGCCGACCTTCGAGACCTCCGGACGGTCGAGACAGGCTGGCACACCGCACTCGAGCTCGACGACGGGCGCGTCTTGTCGCTGCTCAAGGCCGTGGCCCACTCGGGGCCGGCACGCGCTCGACAGCAGCTGCGCCGGGCACTCGATGCCGTCGACAGCACCACCATGGTGCTGGTCCACGACAAGTCTCTCCGGGAGCTCACGAAGCAGGCGGACCTCGCGGAGCTCGTGGAAGACGACTGGACCGCATCGAAGGTCGACAGTGCACCGCCCTACACACTCTATGCCGTGCAGCCCGCCCCCCGAGAGCAGGCCGAGGCCCACGCCACGCCCGCGGCCCAACAGGCCCCGAAGCCCGCGCTCGCGAAGCCAGCTGCCCAGCCTCCGGTGCGGTCTCGCCGCAGTGCCTTCGCCCTTCCAGGGAAGCACGGAATCGGTCTGGGGTGGCGGCCCACGCGAACAGACCACCTCGAGACCATGGGTCGGGCCGACGGAACGCTCTTCATCGACGCACGCCCCGGTGCAACGTCCATCGCGTGCGGACCCGATGTGCCGATGGAGGGCGCCGCGGTCGCCACCGGACGCATTCGCACGGAGGGACTCCAGGCCAGGGGCCACGCCGAGGTCACCCTGACCTATCAGGATGAAAGCGGTCGACCGCTCCGCGACGCCAACGGTGATCTCATCGTGGATCGGCTGCACAAAGCTGTGGGCACCACAGACTGGGTGTCGGTGCGGGGCGAGGTCCAGCAGCCCGAGGCGCGGTTCGTCCGGGCCTGCGTCTGGATTCGGGGCGCCACGGGGCGGGCATGGGCCGACGCCATCGAAGCCCAGTCCCTCGACGCCGGCGGTCCAGCTGCCAGCCATGATGGCATCGCGGAGCGCGCGGAAGCGGCCGACACCGGGCCCTGAAAGGCGGGCGCAAGAGGGGTGGAGTGGTGCTCGCTACCCGCGCATTCAGGCTACCCGCCAGGCGGCGCATTCGGTACACTGCCGCCGTTCGCCCCCGGAGACCCCATGCGTGCCCTTCCCCTCCTGCTCTGCGCGTTGACCGCCGGCTGCTTTCCCAAGCTGGACTTCCAGGAGACGGGTCATGTCGACGCGGGCGCTGATGGCGCGGGTGGCTCGGCCGAGGGCGCAGGAAGCGGCTCGGGCGCTACCGGTAGTGATGGCGACGGCGACGACGGAGGGTCGGGCGCAGACGGCGGCGAGAGCGCAGGCGGTGGTGACGGTGCAGACGGCGGCGAGAGCGCAGACGGCGGCGAGAGCGGAGACAGCGGAGACGGCTCCGAGGTGGTGGTGTGCACCGTCTGGGCCGATGCTGACGGCGACGGCTACGGCACCGGTCCGGAAGTGGTGCTCGAGCCGTGCGACACACCCCCCAGCGGCTACGCAAGCACGGACGGCGACTGCGACGACGACAACGCTGCGGTACAACCTGCAGCGAGCGAAATCTGCAACGGTATCGACGACAACTGCGTCCCCGAGGATGATCTCGTCCAGGGGGGCCTGACCATCAATGGCGTGCAGCCCGACGACGCGCTCGTCGGGGCCTACGTCCCGCCGGAGAATCTGACGGTGGCGGCGGTGACGTCCGCCCGGGCGACTGGACGTGCCCCAACTGCGGTGCCAACGTCTTCGCCTCCAAGATCAACTGCTTCCGCTGCCAGACGCCCAAGCCCGCGGGCGGCGGCTCCTCGGGGGGGGGGCTCGGGGAGTAGGCAGAGG
>CAJWOS010000640.1 GCA_913044235.1 uncultured Pseudomonadota bacterium | reverse complement strand
CAAACCATCGGCCGATATCGGCGGCAGTCTCTCGAACCCGAAACACGAGGTCAATGCTGCCGGTCATCATCCCCGCCAGGGGAGCGAAGCCCAGGTGTGCCACGCGGTCCAGCCACTCGAGGGGCACGACGTCATGGTCGCCACGGGTCGAGAGGGCGCGATGCAGCGCGCGCGACGTGACCCGAGAAAATTTCTCCTGCGTCCGCCCGTGGGCGTCTCCGCCGGCGATTGGAAAGTCGAAGCGCAGCTCATCAAGGCGGTCATCGAGGTGGATGTCGCACAGTCGATGCCCTGGCAGCAGAGGTGCGAGTGGGGTCTGGAAGACCGCGGGAAAGTGTTCGACGACCAGATCCGCATGCTTTTCGTCTCGAAAGCCGTGCTGTTCCAGCTGGCGGGTGGCCACCGCACGGAGAGCATCCGCATCGAGCGACTCGGGATGTGCCGACCGAAAGTCTACATGCTCGAAGATGGCGTGCAGACAGGTTCCGGCGTCGGCGCCGGCGGGCAGCCCGGCCAGCGGGACATCCGCGCGCTCGGCGAGGTTTGAGACCGGGGACGGTGCAGATAGGTGTGGTCTTGAGTGCTCGGAGCCTTGCAGGCCGTCGTCATCAAAGCCGAGGGCCCGCGCCGGGTCAACCTGGTCGTCGGCCTGACGAGACAGATCGGAGCGGGTGATGGCGGAGTAGGAGTGGCGCCGCCAGCCATCGTCGACCGCGCGGTCGAGTTGCCGTGCTTTGAGCCGCTCCAGCGGCTCCTTGGGTGGGCTCCAGATGCGGGAATCAGGCGCCGCGAGCACTTGTACGCCGACCGTCGGAACGCCGTCGAGTGCGGAGGTTCGGGCGAGGTCCCGCAGCTCGGCAAGCTGGGCGTCTGGAGCCTCGAGCCCATCGTCTGCGAGTCGCTGCACGGCGCTCAGGATGCGATCGGAGCTGGCATGAGGGTCGCTTGGGTGGGTGCCGTGCAGGACGGCTGCGAGGGGCGCATGGACCCGTCGGTCTCGACTCCCCATCATGCCTGGCCAGTACACTACGCAGCGATGCCGGGCGCGGGTGAGGGCGACATAGAGCAGGCGAACGCCTTCTTGGCGGCTGTCGAGATCGGCACGCTCTGTGGCGGCTTCGGCGAGGGGTCCGGATGCGGAGAGCACCAGGCGTCGCTGGGTTGGGTCATTGGGATCTGCGGTGACTACGGGTGGGTGACTCCGTCCCCCCTCGTCTTTCCAGAGGAAAGGGGCGAACACCACGCCATACTGGAGACCCTTGCTCTTGTGAACCGTCACGACTTGAACCGCTTCTTCGTCGGTCTCCAGCCGGAGCTCGGCGGCTTCGGTGTCGTCGTGGCCCTCCAGGCGCCGGCGCTCGAGCCAGGAGGTCAATCCGACGAGGCTGCTGCGTGTGGTGGCCTGTTGCTTGTGGAGGAGCTCTGCGATGTGCAGGAAGTCGGTCATTCGACGCTCTCCCCCTTCTGTACCGAGAATGCGCGGTCCGACTGCGCATGGGGGCTCGCTCCACGGAGGGATGTGGTCGAGCATTGCGCGGAAAGAAGCCATGAAGCCGGTGCGCTGGAATAGTACCCGCCAGCCGGCCAGGGTGGTGAGCCAGGACTCCCAGTGCGCTGCGCTCAAGGGGTCGAGATCCTGACCATCGGGCAGCTCTGCGGCACTCCAGGCGAACAGTGGATCGGCGGCAAGTACCCTGGCGAGCCCGTGGTTCGATGGGCTTGAAAGTGCCTGTAGCCATCGGTGCAGCGACTGGGCCTCCGGGGTGTGAAAGACCTGTCCCTGGCTGGCGATGACCGCGGGGACTCCGCGCGCGGTGAGCGCAGCATGGACGCTGGCTGCTTGTCCATGCCCACGAACCAGTACAGCGCAGTCCCCTGCACGGATCGCGCGGTCGCCGATGCGGACATCACCTGTGAGCAGGCCGACGATGTTTGAAGCGCAGGCCGACGCCAGATGCGTGTTCAGGAGTGTGTTGCCGACCAGAGTGCCCGCAGCCCCACCAAGAGAGGACTCGTCGACCCACACCAGCTGCAGTGGAGCGCTGACGTTGGGGTCGGTGTCGCTCGGGAACTGGATTCGACTGTTGGGGTGATGGGCAGATACCGGAATGTAGTCGATCCCGGTGTCTCCGAAGACGCCCGCTCGCCCCATCATGTGGTTCATCGCCGCCACGAGAGGACCGTCGGATCGGTAGTTGCGCTGCATCGTGAAGCGGCGGTGAAGTGGTGCTTCCCCTCGGGCGTTCAAGTACACGTGCACGTTCGCGCCGCGAAAGCCGTAGATGGCCTGTTTGGGATCTCCGATCAGGTACAGATAATGGTCGGGCGCCGGGCGGCCGATTCCTCCGAACACCTGGCCGAAGATCCGCCACTGAAGGGCATCCGTGTCTTGAAACTCGTCGATCAGCGCAGCATCGAAGCGACTGCGGATGGCCATGCAAAGGCGGGGGCCGCGGTCGGGCTGTGCCAGGACCCGATCGAGATCCCGGAGCAGGTCTTGGAATGACTGGGTGTCGTGGACGCGATGGTGCGCTTGAATGGCAGCCTGGGCATGGTCCACGAAGGCAATCCGCTCTCCGGTGGCGAGCGCTGCACCATTTCGAACCAGGGCTTCCAGGCGCGCAAAAAAAGCGTGCTCGGACAGCGTGCGACCGACAGCAGATGTGGCCTTCGCACGGAGCTGGCTCGCGAAGAACCAACGAATCCATGCGTCGCTGGGGTCGGGAAGGTGGCTGGGGGCCGACAACCATTGCTGGAGCGTCTGCAGGCGCCCAGAAGCGGTGGTGGCCCGGTATGTGGTTCCATGAAACGCCTTCTGGCGCTTTGCGACCAGGTCGGTGAGCTGCTGGACGGGGCTGTCAGGAGCCTGGGCGATGTCGTCGAGCGCCCGAAGCTCGTCGAACCATTCTTCGAGGGTAATCGGCACAGTCTGGGGAAGCCGTGGCAGATCCGGGTCGTGTACGGCGAGCCGCACCAGTCGACGAAGCTGCGTGCGGTTTACACCACAGCCCTGGCGGAGCAGGCGGGCCAGTGCGCTGGGCGCACTGTGGAGCCGATGGGTCATCCAGTCATCCACGATGGTATCGAGCAGCGTGGAATCGTCGGTCTGGAGTGTGCGTCCGAAGGCTGTTCCGGTCTCGAAAGCATGCAGTTGCAGCATGCGCTGGCAGAAGCCATGAATGGTGGAGATCAGGGCTTGGTCGAACTCTTCCCGAGCTCGACGCAGTCGCTGTCGAATCGCAATCTTGCGCGTGGCTGTGGTGTTGGCATCGCTGATGAAGCGGGCCAGGAGAGCGTCATCGGCCGCAGCTTCGCCAAGCTCCACCGCTCGCTGGGCCTCCACAAGACGCTGTCGAATTCGCTCCTTCAGCTCTGCGGTGGCGGCCTTGGTGAAGGTGACCACCAGAATCCTGGGCAGGCGCACGCCGTTGTCGACGATAAGCCGCAGCACCAGATTGGTGATCTGATAGGTCTTGCCCGTACCCGCGCTGGCCTCGAGGAGAGTGATGCCTGGGATCACAGGTGTATGCGGGCCGAAAGGGCTCATCTGTGGCTGGTTCATGCGGACTCCTCGGCCGACAGGAGTGGGTGCCAGACTCCGTGCGCCAGAGCGGCGAACTCAGGTGTGACTCGACCCTGGATGTCGACAATCGGGCACTGGCGGTCAAATACCCGTGAAACGGCCGGATGATTTGCATCGCCGATCAGGCGATCCCCGCCCCACCAGTGCTGTGCTGCGGTGGCACTGGCTTTCTCCCAAACGGCATCGGGAAGATCGGACATGCTCTCCAGCTCGCCGATGCGGGG